>MAAG01000024.1 GCA_002163065.1 Arcobacter sp. 31_11_sub10_T18 | reverse complement strand
AATAATCAGTCAACAACAAGATTTAGAGAAATTGGCGATGACAGACCAATTAACTGGACTCTATAATCGCTACTTTCTAAGCTCCTTCATCGAAAAAGCATTGAGTCTGGCAAAGCGTCATAAATATCCACTTAGTATAGTTATGATCGATCTTGATAAGTTCAAATTTATCAATGATAACTTTGGCCATGAATTAGGCGATGAAGTACTGGTAAAAATTTCGTCAGTACTGCAAAAAAATTGTCGGTTAGAAGATATTGCTGTGCGTTTAGGCGGAGATGAGTTCTTAGTGGTTTTACCACACTGTGCACAAGAGCAAGCCATTAAAAAAGCCAATAAAACTTATGATTGTTTTGAAGGTCCTTGTGTGCCTGATACCATATTTAGTATTGCCCACCGAGATCGATATAAATACTTTGTTGCTATGTATCATGATCAAGGTTTGGCACCTTTAAAAGCCCTGCACTTTGATGAAAGCATAAATGTTAGCCTAAACCTCCCCATTATCAGGACATCAGTAGATCATGGTACTGCTTTTGATATTGCATACAAAAAAAGAAGTAAACAAACGTTGAGTAATATCAGTTATATCAATGCAGTAAAAGAAGCCATTCGTTTAGTTAAACTTGGATAAAAGATGAAAACATTAGAGTCGTGTTATGAATATGAGTTTAATAAATTAAACTTTCTTGAACGAAAATTAAAAATAACACATCCCAAGACAATTTTGCTTGGGCCTCCCAAATGTGGAAAGAGTTATTTAATTTATGACTACTTGAGTACTTATGAAACGCAAGAGTACCTATATATCGATTTAAATGATTTAAAAAACGACAAAACTGAAGTCATCTCCCATTTAAAAGCATTTGTTCATAGTAATAATATCAAAGTATTGGTTATTGAAAATTATGAGTTTGATTTTGATTTACCTATTTGTGCCAGTATTATCTTAACTACATCCATGTCTAAAAATTTGGTTGGATTTAAAAAGCTGTATATGCAAGCTTTAGATTTTGAAGAATATATCTTACATGACAATAAACATCAAAATATTACAAATAGTTTTAATTCGTATTTTAAATATGGAAATCTACCAGAAATAATTTCTTATGATGAGGGTGATAAACCAAGAAGAAGTCAAGAAGTACTTAGACTTTTTTGTAAAGATAATACAGAGTTAAGAATAATACAACTTTTATTTTCAAATATAGATGAAAAAAAATCTATCTATCAACTTTTTTCAACTTTAAAGAAAAGAATTAAAATTTCCAAAGATAAATTTTACGAGACATGTAAAACTTATGAAGAAAATAAAATTATATTTTTTCTTGAAAAGTTCAATCAGGAAAAAGCAGTTAAAAAACTCTACTCATATAACTATGGATTTGTAAACTCAATTTCCCATACAAAAAAATTCAAACACGAATTTACAAATATGGTTTTTCTCGAATTACAAAATAAATTCAAAGAGATTTACTATCTTGATAACGTAGATTTTTATATTCCAAAAAGTAACTCAATCATCTTAAGCATCCCATTTTTTAATGATTTTATTTTAAATACAATTACAAAAAAGTTGTTAAATGCCATTTTAGAATATGAGATTTCAAATATTACAATCGTCACAATTTCTAACACACAAGTATTATTTCTAGAAGATTTAGAAGTTCAAATTTTGCCTTTTTATGAATGGGCACTGAGTTAAATTCACAAATAATCTTTACTTATACATGAAGATGCACAGATGCAAATTTCTTAAATCTTAATTTTAACAATTTTTTAATGACCTTTTAGATATAATCGCACAAATTAATAATAACATTTGTAATCTCAAAGGACATTGGATGAATAAAAGAGTGCTTATAAAGTTTTCGGGTGAAGCTTTAGCAGGAGATGATGGATACGGTATTGACACTAAGATTTTAGATTATATCGCAGACGAAATTAAAGAACTGGTTGATAATGGTATTGAAGTAGGTATCGTTATTGGTGGTGGAAATATTATTCGAGGCGTAACAGCTGCTGCTGATGGTGTTATTAAAAGAACCAGTGCTGATTACATGGGTATGTTAGCAACTGTTGTAAATGGTATTGCAATGCAAGAAGCTCTAGAGCATAAAGGCTTAAATGCAAGATTACAAACAGCTATTAAAATGGAACAAATTGCAGAATCTTTTATTGTGAGACGTGCAGTACGTCACCTTGAAAAAGGAAGAGTAGTGATTTTTGGAGCAGGAACTGGAAATCCATTTTTTACAACAGATACAGCTGCAACTTTAAGAGCAACGGAAATTGGCGCTTCTATGTTAATCAAAGCAACAAAAGTTGACGGTGTTTATGATAGAGACCCAAACAAATACCCAGATGCTGTGAAATATGATACTTTAACATATGACCAAGCACTAGATGACAATGTAAAAGTTATGGATGACACAGCAATTGCTTTAGCAAAGGATAATTCACTTCCACTTGTTGTTGCAAACATGAATGAAAAAGGGAACTTACTCAATATCATCAATGGTGATTATAGTAAATGTTCAATCGTAAAATAAATATAAAAGTATAAAGGAATACCATGAGACTAGAAGAAAGAATTTCAAAAGCATTAAAAAAAGTTAACAACGACAGATATATTTTATCTTTAGCAGTAGGTCAAAGAGCAGACGAATTAAGTAAAGGTGCTAAACCATTATTGGAAAAAAGTACTTTAAACATGAAATATACAGATATTGCAATCGATGAAATTTCATCAGGTTTATTAAACATTGAAGGTTTGGTTAGTAAATAATAATTACATTAAGTTAGGGAGCCTTACATACCCTAACTTGTTTTTATTCTACTATTTGAATATATAATGGATCCATTTGTAAAAAAACTACAAAAAATCAATACTATTGATGAAGCCTTAGAAGAATTAGAATCTCAGATAACAATAAGTGAAAAACTTAAAAGTGTCATTGATTTCTCTATTATCGCACATGAAGGCCAGTTTAGAAAAAGTGGTGAGCCTTATATTGTCCATCCCATTTTAGTTGCAACCTTAACTGCTTATTTTAGTCAAGAAGAAGATATTGTTGCTGCTGCACTTTTACATGATGTGGTTGAAGACACCCATTACGATTTAGATTTTGTTACCAATGAATGGGGTGCTGAAGTAGCTCATATTGTTGATGGAATCACAAAAATTGTTGAAATAAAAGAACACAAACACACTGACGATAAAAAAGCTTCTGATAATGATATCAAACTATTAAATTCAGCCCTGACATTTAGAAAAATGCTAATCGCATCAATTGACGATGTGAGAGTACTAGTTGTAAAACTCTGTGATAGATTACACAATATGTTAACTCTTGATGCACTTCCAAGGGAAAAACAGACTCGAATCGCCGAAGAAACTTTAGTTGTTTATGTTCCCATTGCACATAGACTTGGTATTTCTTCCATAAAAAATGCGCTTGAAGATTTGGCATTTTTTTATATTTATCCAAAAGAGTACGAGAAGATTGATACTTTTATTAAAGAACATGAACACAAAATTCAACTCACCTTTAATAAATTTATATCTAATACCAAAGTTTTATTGGAAAAAAGTGGTTTTGACTTAAATAAAATTCAGATTTTTAGTCGTATAAAACATTACTACTCTATCTACTTAAAAATGCAAAGAAAAGGTGTAAATATAGACGAAGTTCTAGATTTACTTGCCATTAGGGTTTTGGTTGAAAATGAAATAGATTGTTATAAAATTTTAGGCTTGATGCATTTAGATTACAAACCACTCATTGCCCGTTTTAAAGATTATGTAGCAACTCCAAAAGAAAATGGTTATCAAACAATACACACAACGGTATTTTATAATTCTAAAATCTATGAAGTGCAAATTAGAACATTTGATATGCATAAAATTGCAGAATATGGAGTTGCTGCCCATTGGATGTATAAAAATGGAACAGTAGGTCAAACTCCAAATCTAAACTGGTTAAAATCATTAGAATTTAGCAACACAAATGTTGAAGAGTTTTACCACGAAGCCAAACAAGATCTTTTCGCAGAAGATATTGTTGTTTATTCTCCTCAAGGAGATACCTTTACACTGCCAAGAGGAGCAACGGCATATGATTTTGCCTTTGCAGTTCACTCTGATGTTGGAAACAATGCCATGGAATGTTATATCAACAAAGTAAAAAAACCACTTTTAAGTGAACTTAAAAGTAGCGATATAGTATCTATAAAAACAGCTGATTATCCAGTTCCTAGATGTTCGTGGTTTGATATGGTTAAAACCAGTAAAGCCAAGAAACATATTAAAACATTATGTTCTCATCGACAAAAAGAAATAAATGAATTAAGTGGAAAGAATATTATTGATACAGTATTTTCAAGGTATTCTAATCATATTACGGAATATTTCCCACAAAAGTCTTTACACAAAATCCCTTTAATTTTGGATTTTTTAAAACATAAAAAAAGACAGCTTGAAAAGAATATTTTAAAGAAACAAGGGATTGTTGCACGATTTAAAGTCATTAATAGAAAAATCAAAGAATATAAGTTCGATAATGTTTTAATATACTCAAATTTTAGTATAAATCAAGTATCATTTGACCACTGTTGTCATCCAAAATTTGGAGATGAAATTGTTGCCTTTAAACATAACAATGTTGCTACAATTCACCATCAAATGTGTGACAAAGCTTATGGCCAAATTAAAACCAATCAACAGATGCTTTTTTGTGAATGGGTAAAAAATACACTCTATCACTATAAAATGGTTGTAAGTCTGCCAAGTACTAGGGGAGAGTTGGCAAAACTGTTATCATACATGGCACAATATGAAATTTATATATTGTCCGTTGAATATGGTAGAGAAAAACACTCATATGTACAATATTGTGACATTGAATTTGAAATTAATAATGGTCACTTAGATGAAGTGAAACGACTAATTGAGCGAAAAGTTAAAGTTATTGACTTTTTCTTCAAAAAAGACGCATATAATAAATAAAATAAATTTTAGAGGTAAGTATGGAAGCAAAAATTAAAGAAGCATTGGCTGAAATTCAAAGAGGTAGCTTTGAAATTATTGATATTGAAAGAATTGAAAAATTACTAAGAAATTATTTTGAGAATGGAAAAAACTTTTTTGTTAAAGCTGGATTTGATCCCACTGCTCCAGATTTGCATTTAGGACATGCTGTTCTAATCCAGAAACTAGCGGCTTTTCAAAAATTTGGTGGAATAGTACAATTTTTAATTGGAGATTTTACAGCAACTATTGGGGATCCAACTGGAAAAAGTGAAACAAGAAAAGTCTTAAGTGAAGAAGATGTTCAAGCAAATGCAGTATCGTATAAAGAACAAGTATTTAAGATTTTAGATGAAAGCAAAACAGAAGTTATGTTTAACTCTAAATGGTTAAAAGAATTGGGTGCAGGTGGAATGATTGCCTTGGCTTCAAATTTGACCGTTGCTCGAATGCTAGAACGTGATGACTTTTCTAAAAGATATGAATCAAATGCACCAATAGCTGTAAGTGAATTTATGTATCCATTACTTCAAGGATATGATTCAGTTGCTATGAATACAGATATAGAATTAGGTGGAACTGATCAAAAGTTTAATCTACTTATGGGAAGAACACTACAAAAAGCATACAATACAGGAAAACAACAAGCTGTATTAATGATGCCGATTTTAGAAGGTTTAGATGGAGTTCAAAAGATGTCTAAGTCTTTAGGAAACTACATTGGAATTACAGATGCTCCAAATGATATGTTTGGTAAAATTTTATCGATTTCTGATGAATTAATGTGGAGATACTACGAACTCTTATCAACGAAATCAATTAAAGAAGTTGAGCAATTAAAATTAGATGTAGAAAGTAAATCTGCTCATCCGAAAAAAGTAAAAGAAGCTTTAGCAATGGAGCTTGTAAATAGATTTCACGGAGAGGGTTCTGGTGAACTTGCAAAAGCAGAATTTGAAAAAGTTTTTGCAAAAAAAGATATTCCAACAGAAATGGAAGAGTTTGAAATTAAAGTAGGTACTTGGATTTGTCAAGTTTTAGTTGATACAAACCTTGTAAAATCTACTTCTCAAGCAAGACGTGATGTAAAAGCTAACGCTGTTTCTTTAAATCAAGAAAAAGTGCTTAATGAAAAATTAAATTTAGAAACTGGTGAATATATTTTACAAAAAGGTAAAAAGAATTTCGCTAAGATAATTGTAAAGGGTTAATATTGAAAATAGGTAAATATGAGACAAAACATCCAATTATCCAAGGTGGTATGGGTGTTGGAATTAGTTGGGATCAATTAGCGGGTAGTGTAAGTTTAGAAGGTGGTCTTGGTGTTGTAAGTGCTGTGGGAACTGGTTATTACAAAGATAAAGAATTTGCCAAGAAACTAGCTAAAGACAAGCCTGTTGATACAATGAACTTTTATTCAAAAGATGGTCTAGTGGCCATAATTGATAATGCTAGAAAACTTTGTGGGGATGCACCACTTGCATGTAACGTGTTATATGCTTGTAATGATTACGGAAGAATTGTAACTGATGCTTGTGAAGCAGGTGCAAATATGATAATTACAGGTGCAGGAATTCCTACAAATATGCCAAAATTTACAGCAGATTATCCAGATGTTGCGTTAATTCCAATCGTATCAAGTGCGAGAGCATTAAAATTAATTTGTAGAAAATGGAAAAGATATAACAAGCTTCCTGATGCAGTTATTGTTGAAGGTCCATTAAGTGGGGGTCATCAAGGTTTTTCTTATGATGATTGTTTTAAAGAAGAATTTAAACTTGAAAATATAATTGGACCAGTTATTGAAGAAGCAAAAAACTGGGGGAATATGCCAATTATTGCCGCTGGTGGAATCTGGGATAAAAATGACATTGATAAATACCTTGAAATGGGTTGTTCTGGTGTTCAAATGGCAACACGATTTATAGGAACATACGAATGTGATGCTCATGCAAACTTTAAAAAAGTACTTATGGATTCAAAAGCTGAAGATATTAAATTATTTAAATCACCTGTTGGTTTACCTGCACGTGGTGTTCAAACAAAATTACAATTCTCTATTGTAGATGGAACTGCACCAAAAGTTGCTTGTATTTCTAACTGTGTTGCCCCTTGTAATAGAGGTGTAGAAGCAAAAGCCGTAGGTTATTGTATTGCAGATAGACTAGGTGCAGCTTATGAAGGTGATGTGGATACAGGTCTCTTTTTTACAGGAAGCAATGGTTACAGAATTGATAAAGTAATCAGTGTTCAGGAACTAATGGAAAAACTAACACAAGGAGAATAAAAATTTTAAAAAAATTTTTTATTCTCATCATATTTTTTAATTCACTATTATACAGTGAAACACTAAGCCAAATTGATACCAAGTTTAAATCCGCCAAAATGAGTTATTTGCGGGCGGTTTTAAATAACAATAAATCAGATGAAATTAAATACTTAAAACACTTGGTTCGTTATGGTGAAAGATTAAGGCTTGATACAAAAAGGTATGAAAAAGAGCTAAAGAAACACAATCAACCTGTTATAAAAAAACAAGTTACTAAAAAAAAATACTCTCCAATTAAATCAAAAACTTATTCAATACAATCTGTAACAGCGGATGAAAATAGTATACGAATTGATTTTAATCGCTATGTTACTAAAAAAGATTTGAAATTTTTTGAACTAAAATATAAAACATTAAATAAAGATATTTTTGATATCAAGGGAAGATTTAAAGATGCGAAACCTACTAAACTTCGTATTAATGGCATCAATAAAATTACTATATCTCAATACAAATATAACACACTAAGAATCTCACTATCACATAAATTCGATCTAAGCACCTATTATATTATTAACAGAAAAAGTATCATTATTAAAATCAATAAATTAAAAAAAGATCAAAAGAAATCAAAAACTACTTTATCTAAAAACAGCGCTAAATTTGTCTCCCCTTCATTGAATAATCACAATAAAAAAAGAGTTATTGTTATTGATGCTGGGCATGGAGGAAAAGATGTGGGTGCAGTGGGACCTAAAAAAAGATATGAAAAGAACGCTGTATTAAAAGTAAGTAAATATTTATACCAGACACTAAGACTTAGAGGCTACAAAGTTTATCTAACAAGAACAAGTGATAGATTTATAAAAGTGCATAATAGAACCAAACTTACCAATTCAAAAAAAGCGGATATTTTTATTTCAGTTCATGCCAATGCTGCTCCTAAAAAGAGAGTTACAAAAGCCAGAGGGATAGAGACTTTTTTTCTAAGTCCAGCTAGAACTGCTAGAGCCAAAAGAGTTGCAGCAAGTGAAAATAAAAGTGATATGAGAAAAATGAGTTACTCAAGTAAAAATTCTTTTTTAACTGTTCTGAACCAAAGTAAAATAACTCAGTCAAATAAACTGGCTATTGACATTCAACAAAATATATTAAACTCAGTGAGATCAAGACATAAGGATGTTGTGGATGGTGGCGTTAGGGAAGGGCCTTTTTGGGTACTAGTAGGTGCTCAAATGCCATCAATTCTTGTGGAAGTTGGATATATTTCTCATCCAACTGAAAGTAAACGTTTATACTCAACTTATTATCAAAAACTCTTAGCAAAGGGTATAGCTAATGGGGTTGATTCTTATTTCTCAAAAAATCGCTAATATAAGCGATTAATGATGATTGTTTACTTCTAATTTGAGGTAACTCTTCAATATTAAAAAACTTTACTTTTGAGTTTTCCCAAGACAGATATTTGTCATGTAATTTATTCTCAAAAAAATATTTATCTAGATTCTTGATATTTTTTTCATTCACAAGCCAAATACCAATGTCTTTTTCTTCATTAAATTGTTCAAAGTATTCTTCAAAATTTATAATATCAACATCTATACTAGATTCTTCAAAGAACTCTCTTTTGGCACATTGCTGATGACTTTCATCTTTTTCTATAACACCTTTTAAACAACCCCATTTATTCAAACTAGATACTGCTTTACATAGTAAGATTTCAGTTTCTTTGGAGTTTTGTTTATAAACACAAATACCAAACGCTTTTACTTTTTCTTGCAATGCATTTACTTTAGTTTTAAATGTTGTTTGCATTATAAATTATTTCCAAAACTTTTTTTGATAATAATAGGTACTATAATACACCACAAAACAATAGGTAATAATATAGCAAATTCAGGTAATACAATACCACCACTTGCAAATTTATGCAACATGAAGAATATTCCCCAAATAACCAAAGTACCAAATACCCCAAAGGTTATAAAAGAACCCATATTAAAAAATCTACTGTTAATAGAAGAGTTTTTATAGATTAATATCATCATTGGTAAGATGAAGAAGGGTACAAATATTTGATAATATAAAGAAGATCTTATTTTATCTGTGTTTACTTTTTGTTCAGTTAATAAAAGTAAAGCATATATACCATCTTGAATGGAATAACCAGATTTCGAATCATATACATTATCAAGAATTTTTGGCTTGAACCCTTCTAAAATATGTAAAAATTTTTCATGACTGATATCTAATTTACTGGTACTCCACTTAATATTTTCAGGTTTTTTAACAATCTTTGCATTAATTACATACCACTTGTTATTTTGGAAATAAGCTTTTGGTCCTGAGATATGTTCTATGATATCTTTGCCTTTAATTTTAAAGATTTGTATATCTTCAGCTCTTTTTTCTAAGGGGTATAGTTTTTTTATATAAACAAAAAAATCATTATATTTAACAAAAATGTCACTTTTAGAGTTTACAAAATATTGATTTTTTAAAATTTTGCTCTTTTGTTCATAGGAGTATGCCATGGGTGTTGCTTGCAGACCAATTAAACATAATAGTAGTACCAAAGAAGACAAGATAGCAGGCATATAAATATTTTTTGACTTAACACCCAAAGATAATAATGCTACGAGTTCATTGTTTTTTATTATCATTACAAGAGTTAGAACCCATGCAAAAGACAAAGACAAGGGCAATGTTAAAGTAAGTGTAAAGAATCCATTATATAATAGGTACAACAGCTGTAAATTTGCAGAAGGTGGTAGGGATTTAAAGTTTTGTAAAAAATCGATTCCCACAAAAAAAAACTCTAAGGATGTAAGAACGATTAAAAAATTAATAAAGTACTTTTTTAATATGAACTGAGTTATTATTTTCATTATTTCAACGTATATTTAGATTTTACTTCATTTAATGATTCTGTTTTAAGAGATTCAATTGCTTTTAAAGTATGAGGTATTATATCTTCTAATTTATTCAATTCTTCTTTTGAAAAGTTTGATAAAACATGATTTACAACTTCTGCTTTATTTTGAGGTTTTCCAATTCCAATTCGAACTCGAAGATACTCTTTACCAATATGTGCATCAAGTGATCTTAATCCATTATGTCCGCCATGGCTACCACCTAGTTTAAACTTAACGGTACCAAAAGGTAAATCTAAATCATCATGTATAACTATAATATTTTCATTTTCTATTTTATAATAATCTTTGATAGCAACAATACTTTGTCCAGAATTATTCATATATGTTTTAGGTTTTACAAAAATATTGTAAGCTGATTTAAGAACATCTGCATTAAAATTTGATTTGTTGATTGTTGAAGTAGATAGGTTCTTGGTCATAAAATCTATGACCATAAAACCTATGTTATGTCGAGTAAGTTCATACTCTTGTCCAATATTGCCAAGTCCGGCTATTAGGAACATATAAATTACTTAGCTGTAATAACACCTACAAGTGGAATTCTTGGATCCAAGAAACATTTAACGTTTTCTGGTAATTCAAGATCTCTAACTAGGATATTATCACCAGTATCAAGATTAGTTACGTCAAAAGTAATATCTTGTGGTAAATTTTCAATTGTACATTTAACTGCAACTCTTTTAGTTTGAGTAAATAAAAGACCTTTATTTTTAACACCAATAGCAAGTCCTGTAGTTCTTACTGGGATATGATACTCAGCAATAACACCTGGTTGTGCAATCATTAAATCAACATGTACTAAATTATTAGTAACTGGGTGTTTTTGGTACTCTTTAACTACAACGTTAAGAGTTTTACCATCTACATTTACATCAAATGCAATTGTTTCTTTGTTTTTTAAAGCTCTAATGTAGTCATTCATTTTAAATGCTGCATTAATGTTTTCTAAACCTTTACCATAGATGTTAGCAATTAGATAACCATCTCGTCTATACTGTTTAGTCGCTTGTTTTACGATACTATTTCTAAGAATTCCTTCTAACATATTTCGTCCTTTTATTTAAATTAAGTTGGCGATTATACTTAAAAATATATAAATCTTTGTTTAAATAAAGTATTACAAGTGTGATTTATTCTTTTCTTTCAAGTTTTTGATTCTTTTTTTTAGAATCAAAACTATTATTAATCTAAATTTTTTAATTTGTTATTATATTCACAGTACTATAATTGCTTAATGACTCTAAACAGGAGTATATTATGCTAATCAAAACAAAGCTACTTATTGTTTCACTTTTAAGTTTACTAACACTTGCTGTTATTATTACAACCATTTCAGTTCAAGATGCTACTACTGCCCTTGTTAAAGCAGAAATCAATAAATTAAAAGTACTTAACTCTGCAAAAAGAGGTGAAGTATCAAATTATTTTGACTCTTTAAAAGGTTTATTAACATCTTTGGCAAATCATAAAGGAACCAAAGAGTCATTTTTAGCTTTTGAAAATGGATTCTACAAATTACAAGATGAACTGAAACTTGACATTCCACAAATAAAAAATGCCTTAAAAATGGATTTTGAAAAAAATTATCTCAATGATGTTAATTATGAAATGCCAAATTCTGCACAAAGAAGACAAATCAATGATTATTTGCCTAAAGATAGTAATGCCTTAGTGGCACAATATATTTTTATTACAGACAACAGTTCTAATCTTGGTGAAAAAAATAATTTGACTTATAATAACAAATATGATTCAAGTTATATGAAAGCACACAAAAAGTACCACCAAAGTTATGACAAGTTTTTAAGTAGTTTTGAACTATATGACATTTTTATGGTGGATTTAAAAGGTAATTTAATCTATACCGATTTTAAAGAAAAAGATTATGCTACCAATCTTCATTCAGGAGTCTACTCCAATACTGGAATTGCAAGAGTATTTAAAAAAGCACTAACAATAAATGAGGCAGAACTGGCTTTTGATGATTTTTCTCCATATGAACCCAGTTACAATAGTGCTGCTTCTTTTATTGCAACACCTATTTATATTGAGGGAAGCAAAAAAGGTGTTTTGATTTTTCAAATGCCAGTTGATAGAATTAACTCAATTATGAGTTTAAATGGTGCTTACAAAGAAGCTGGTTTAGGTGACAGCGGTGAAACATATTTAATAGGTATGGATTATAAAATGCGTAATAATTCGAGGTTTACCAAAGACATAAAAAATAAAGTAGTACAAGACTTGGGGTCTACTATAGGTATTTGGGAAGTAAAAACAGCTTCAACCCATGCAGTTATCAAAGGAATTAATAACAAAGGAAGTTGGGTAATTGATGATTATAGGGGTGTTAGTGTACTAAGTGTCTTTGATACCATAAACTTATATAACCAAACAAAATGGGTTATTGTGGCAGAAATAGATGAAGAGGAAGCATTACAACCAGCAGTTGACCTGAGAAATATTGTTATTATTTCCTCAATTATAGTTTTAATTATAGTGTTGTTTATCTTGGTATTTTTTATTAATAACTCAGTGATACAACCCTTAAATGTTTTTCAAAATGGATTAATGGACTTTTTTAAATATCTAAATAAAGAAAGTGAAGAAGTACCAAGACTAGACGATTCAAGTTCAAATGAAATTGGAAAAATGGCTAAGGTAATCAATGAAAATATAAGCATTACTAAAAAAAATTTAGAAGAGGATAAACAAGTCATTGAACAAGTAGTACAAGTTCTTGGTGAGTTTGAACAAGGTGATTTGTCACAAAGAGTCACACTACACACACTCAACCCTGCCCTATCTCAGCTAACAAAACTTTTAAATCAAATGGGTTCTAATCTAGAAAGTCATATTAATAATATACTAAATGTACTAGAAGAATATTCAAATTATAACTACTTAAAAAAAGTAGATACCTCAGGTATTAAAGAACATTTATTAAAACTAGCTAATGGTATCAACTCTTTAGATTCAGCAATTACACAAATGTTAATTGAAAACAAACAAAATGGATTAACTCTAAAACACAAATCCGATGATTTATTGACAAATGTTGAGTTACTAAATACTTCATCAACCAATGCAGCCTCCTCACTAGAAGAAACAGCAGCTGCTCTTGAAGAAATCACCAGTACTATCATTAGTAATTCTGATAATATTACTGAAATGTCAACCTTTGCAAATAAAGTAACCGATGCAGCAAGTACAGGTGAAGATGAAACAAATAAAACAATGAATGCCATGGATGAAATCAATGAACAAGTAACCGCAATTAACGATTCCATTGGAGTTATTGATCAGATTGCATTCCAAACCAATATTCTCTCACTTAATGCTGCAGTTGAGGCTGCAACTGCTGGTGAAGCAGGAAAAGGTTTTGCTGTTGTTGCTCAAGAAGTTAGAAGTCTTGCAAGTAGGAGTGCTGATGCAGCACGTGAAATTAAACTCATAGTAGAAAATGCAACGGTAAAAGCAAATGCAGGTAAAGACATCGCAAGTAATATGTTACACAGTTATCAAAACTTAAATGAAAATATTGACAAAACAATTAATTTGATAAAAGACGTAGACATAGCATCAAAAGAACAACAAATGGGAATTGAGCAAATCAATAACGCAGTGACCCAACTAGATCAACAAACCCAACAAAATGCAGCAGTAGCACTTAAAACAAATGATATCGCTCTAACTACTCAAGAGCTTTCAGAAAAGATTGTTGAAAAAGCGAATGAAAAAGAATTTAAAGGGAAAAGTAACGTTCTTTCAGAAGAAGGCTAAATATGATTTGAGTAGTAAGCTTATTATTTTGATCTTCCCGTTTTTAGTGCATAGGCCCAATCAAGTCTTTCATTTTTAAGGGCAAGTTTAATTGCTTTATTTTTATCATAATCTACTCTAATAAACTCTACTTTATATTCATCATCTTCTTTTTCCAAAATACTATAAGAAGCATATGAGTTAAAGTTTTGCATTTTATGTGGCGGTATATCATCACAATATGCTTGTAGACCAACAGAACCTGGATTAATAATTAGCTGACCAGATTTAAGCTCAGTTAGGCGAGGAATATGTGAGTGTCCACATAAAATGATTTTAAATTTATTATTCAAAAGAAGTTCTTCTATCTCATTTTCTTTTCTTAAAATGTTACTTCCTGAACTTACATCTTCAAGTAAATAGGTCAAATCATCAGTAGGTGTTCCATGGCATAAAAAGATATCTTTATTATAAATATAGGTTGTTGGTAAACTCTTCATCCATTTAAGAGGTTTTTTACCCAAATCTTTTAAAATAAACTGCATGGTAGGATTTGATTTAATTTCTTTTTTACTGGCATCAAAAATTTGTCTGTCTTGATTTCCACAAATGTGTATGAAGTTTTCTTTTAATAATAATTTGTAAGTTTTTTTAGGTTTTATTGGTCCGTAAAGAATATCACCCAAATTAATAAACTGGGTGACTCCTTTACTTTTTGCATCTTCAATAACTTTTTTCAAAGCATAATAATTACTATGGATATCTGATAGAATGGCAACTTTCATATTTACTCTTTTTTATGGTAAATACGGTCTCGTTAAATTCTCAATTTCATTTTCTTTTACATAAACTGAATCTTCAACTCGCGCTCCACCATAGGATCTGAATTGATCAATTGTATCCCAATTAAACTCTTTTTTTCCATAATGAGGTTTTAAAAGTTGATCAATTACATAAATACCAGGCTCTATTGTAAATACATTACCAACTTCAATATCTTTTCTTAAACGTAAAAATGGATGCGCATCAGATTTCCCAATTAACTTTCCATCTTCATCTAAAAGTGTATTTCCTATGTCATGAACTTGAAGACCAATATAATGTCCAATTCCCGCAGGACTAAAAAGTTTTGAATAACCTTTTTCATATATCTCATCAGCAGTAATATTCATAAAATTAAAATCACTGAGAGTTTTAGCTACATCTAGGTGCATTTGCTCTTGTAAGTCTTCATAATTCATTCCCACTTTAATTTTAGAAATGATATTTAAAGTAGATTCGTCAACAGCAGTTATAAATTCTTTAAAGGCATCATGTCCAGGCTTTACAAACGTTCTTGTTATATCAGCATGGTACCCATTATAGGAAGCTCCCGCGTCTAAAAGAAATGACTTTGCATCAAACTTTTCTCTTTTATAATCAATATAATGCAATATAGCACTACTTTCATCAAAAGCAACAATATTTTCATAAGGCACTTCATTTTCACGGTAGTTAATTGAATCAAGATAAGCCAAATGAGTTTGAATTTCAGAAGCCCCACTTAAAAAAGCTTGCTCAGCTGCTTTGTGAGCAATTGAAGCTATTTTATTTGCTTTCCTCATACACTCAACTTCATACTCACTTTTAATACAGCGAGCAAAGTGAATATAATCAATCACTCTTTGGTCATTTAATGATTTAAAACCAAAATCTTTAAATCTGGATACTTCTTCACCTAAGAAACAAGTGTTACTTAAATTTGAAGATAATACATCTCTCATTTCATCCAAAGTATGATAATAAGAAATATCAAAAAATTCAGTCCATTCACCTTCAATTGCTTTGGGCTGAGAATCCCAATAGTCCACTTTTTGAAAAAGAACCAGTTGCGGTTTTTGTCCACTCTTATAAATAATAAAAGAGTGAGGATTATTTAAAACAGGGGCAAAGTATTTAAAATTTGTATATACTTTAAATGGGTATCTATTGTCATCAAGATAGATGACCTTAGATTCCCCAGAATATACAACCAATTCTTCACAGTTATACTTTTTCATTAGCCCATCAACGGAACCCAGTACTTTTGATAAGTGTTCACTAAATAATTTCTTCATTTGTTTCTCATATGGTTGGAATAGCAGATAATAGTTTTTTAGTATAATCTGCTTTAGGGTTTTCAAATAATTCATCAACAGTTGAAAGCTCAACAATATCGCCAAAATACATAACCATAATTCTATCTGAAATATGTTCTACCACGCCCAAGTCATGAGAGATAAATACATAAGTTAAATCAAACTCTTCTTGCAAATCTAAAAGTAGATTTAGTACTTGTGCTTGGATAGATACATCAAGCGCTGAAACTGGCTCATCACAAACGATTACTTCAGGATTAAGAACCAATGCTCGAGCGATTCCGATTCTTTGTCGCTGACCTCCTGAGAATTGATGAGGATATCTATCATACCAATCTTTCTCTAAGCCAACTTTTTTCATGATTTCATATACTTTTGCCACAATTTCTTTTTTTGTCATATCTGTATTTAACATCAAAGGTTCAGCAATGATTTTTCCAACTGTCCATCTTGGATTTAAAGAAGAATA
>MAAG01000105.1 GCA_002163065.1 Arcobacter sp. 31_11_sub10_T18 | reverse complement strand
TGCTAACACTACAGCTAAAAGTATATTAACTATAACAACAATAATTGATGCACTACTCATTGCATTCCTTTTTAATAATTAACATTAATTGATTCTAGTAAAGATGTAATCTCTTCACTTTGTTTATCTTTTTTCATCTGTGATTCTACTTTTTGAGTTACACCTGTACAATTGATATAAGTTCCTGATTTTTCTAGAAATGATGCAACTGGAATTGCGATGTCAGATTTTTCACAAACTGGTGAGTTTTGTGAGAAAAATGATACTACTTTTTTATTTTCTAATAAGTCTAGTTGATTGTCAAAATAGCTATTTTCAAAAATTACTACTAAAGAAGCTTTGTTTAGTGCATTTTGAAATTCTTTTTCATCTTCACTAATACTAACTTTTTCATATCCTGCTCTATTGGCACTTCGATCATTTTGTTTTAAAATATCATCACCAAATGATTCATCAATGTATTGTGGAGCATATCCACTCACTGTTGCATTCATTTTCATTGCAGTTTTTTTAACTATTTCCATTTCTTCCAAACTCAAATTAGGTGAAATTAAAATTAGAGTATTATTTTCTTCTTTAATCAACTGTGATAATGCATCTTTTGTATCTTCTAAAGGTGTTTCAACATTAGAAATTAAAGATTGTTCAAATCTATTCTGTGTTTCATTTTTGTGACTTAGTCTACCTTCATCACAAATAAAATAACCATTTACTTCTTGGTTTTCTAGAGGTCTATATCTATGAATGGTATCATCAACATATTTTTCTTTTCTGTGGTCAACTTTGATGTTACATCCACGTGAACAGCCATTACAAATTGCATCAAAAGATTCCAAAAACCAAACTCTGTGTTTAAATCTAAAATCTTTACTTGTTAATGCTCCAACTGGACATAAATCAACTACATTCATTGCATATGGATTGTGTAATTTAAGACCTGGGAAGGTGTCAATAACACTGTGATCAGCTCGACTTACTACTCCCAATTCACCAGTTCCTGTGAATTGTGTAGTAAATCTAACACAACGAGTACACAGTACACATCGCTCTTGATCTAGCATTACATTTGCACCCAAGTCTACTTTTTTAAGCGCGTGATTTTTTTGAACATTTACTCTGTTAACATAAAAACCACTGTCCATATAAAAGTCTTGCAGTTTACACTCACCTGCTTGATCACAGGTAGGACAATCAAGAGGGTGATTAACAAGTTGCAATTCTAAGATATCTCTTTGAACTGCGTCAATCTTTTCACCTTTGGTATAAATAACCATATCTGGTTTAACTGGTGTATCACATGAAATTTGAGGACGTTTTTGTCCTTCAATTTCAACCATACACATTCGGCAATTTCCATCAGTACCAAAAGCTGGGTGATAACAAAAATGCGGAATTGTAATTTCTTCTTTTAAAAGTGCATCAATAAGTAAACTACCTTTTTCTGCCTCATACTCTTTATCGTTTATTGTTAGTTTTACTAATTCCGACATTAAATCATTTCTCCCATATATTTCATATTTTTTATTACTTACCTGTGTATAATTGTCTAGGTCTAGCAATTTTTGTTGTTGGATCTTGAACTAATTCAGACCATTGTGTAATCCAACCAACTGTTCTACCAATTACAAAAATCGGTGTAAACATTTCTACTGGAATTTTAAGTGCTGTTAAAATTACTCCTGAGTAGAAATCAATGTTTGGATATAAACCTCTATCTTTGAAGTAGTCATCTTTAAGAGCTGCTTCTTCAACGGCTGCTGCGATATCTAATAATTTAGAATCAAGATTTAACTCTTCTCTTAATTGATCTTGTAAACCTTTTAAAGACTCCGCTCTTGGATCTCTATTTTTGTATACTCTGTGACCAAATCCCATTAATCTAAAAGGATCATTTCTATCTTTTGCTTTTGCAATATAAGATGGTACATTTGCAACATCACCAATTAATTTTAATTGATCAATTACTTTTTCATTTGCTCCACCATGAGCTGGTCCCCATAAAGCACCAATACCAGCAGAAACTGCAACATAAGGATGAGCACCTGTTGAACCTATGTTTCTAACAGAAGTTGTAGAAGCATTTTGTTCATGATCTGCATGAAGTGTAAAGATTGCATCAAGTGCATCAACTTCTACTTGTTTAATCTCTTCATTACCCATAATTGTTCTTTTTAATTTCCCACCTGGGTATGCTCTCATCATGTATAAAAAGTTTTCAGTGAAGTATTTATCTACATCTGGATAAATTGCAGGAACTCCAATTGAGTTTCTGTATGCCATTGCAGCAATTGTTGGCATTTTTGCAACAATTCTTCTTCTCATTTCTTTAAATTGTACTTCATTTTTTAAATTAAGATGTTCTTTATAAAATGTAGAAAGTGCCATAACTGTTGACCCAATAGTTGCCATTGGATGTGCATGACTTGGAAATGCATCAAATATTTTTAGAATACCTTCATGTAAAAAAGATCTATGTCTGATTTCAAGATCAAAGTCTTTTGAAGCTTCAGGAGTTGGTAATTTACCTCTCATCAATAAGTAACATACATCTAAATAAGAGTGTTTTCCAGCTAAATCAGCAATTGCGTATCCTCGGTGTCTTAATTCACCTTTTTCACCGTCAATGAAAGTGATTTTAGATTCACAACTTGCAGTTGAAGTGTAACCAGGATCATAAGTAAACATCCCGCTATCTTTGTAAAAGCTTCGAATATCAACTACATCTGGACCTCTTGTTCCACTTAAGATACCATATTCATATTTGTCACCATTTCTGTTATCTACCAACGTCATAGTATTTGCCACATTTTCTCCTTGATTTAGTTTTAATTAATTCTTGTTAAACTCAAGAATGAATTCGCTTCTGAATTTTTTCACTATACTGGTAATAATATCACTAACAGCAGGTGCAAAAACACAGATTGTTTTTCCATTCATTGTTCCACAAACATCTAAAATAGTATTTAAATCTTCTTCGCTCCCAGACCCCTCTAAAACGTTTTTTAAAATTTTATCAATCCAGCCTGTACCTTCTCTACAAGGTGTACACTGACCACAAGATTCATGGTGATAAAATTCTATTAGATTTTTTGCTACTTCGACCATATTGGCACTATCGTCAATGACGATCATTCCACCAGTTCCTAAAGTTGAACCAATATCCCACATTGATTCATAGTCAAGAACAGCGTTCTCAACTTCTTCGGCAGTCAAAATTGGACATGATGACCCACCAGGAATAAGTGCTTTGAGTTTTTTACCATCTTGCATTCCACCACCAAGAGTATTGATAAAATCAATCATTTTGGTACCAAATGGCAATTCATAAACACCAGGATTTTTAACTGGACCACTCATTGCAAATAACATGGTTCCAGGTGAACTTTTTGTTCCAAACTCTCGATATGCATCTGATCCATTTGCAACAATATAAGGTACTGATGCTATTGTTTCAACATTATTTACAGTTGCTGGGTTTCCAAAAAACCATTCACACTCTTTTTGATGTGGTTTAAGTCTTGGATGTCCACGTTTGCCTTCAAGAGATTCAATCAGTGCTGATTTTTCACCACAAATATATGCTCCACCACCTCTATGAACAGTAATGTTTAAAGAAAAATCATTACCCATAACTTTTTCACCAATAATACCAGCTTCGTAAGCTTCTTCAATTGCTGCATCTACTCTATCTGACCAGAATTTGTATTCACCTCTGATATAAATATAAGCTTCATGAATATTCATGGCATATGAAGTACAAATGATTCCCTCAATTAATAAATGAGGGTCATATTCAAAAATCTGTCTATCTTTAAAAGTTCCAGGTTCGCTTTCATCACCATTAACTATTAGGTAAGATGGTCTTGGATCGTCTTTTGGCATTAGTTTCCATTTTGGACCACAAGGTGCTCCACCTCCACCTTTACCTCTCAAACCTGATTTAACAACTTCTTCTGTAACATCTTCAGGATTCATAGAAAAGAGTTTTTCAATGGTAGAATATCTGCCATTTTCTTGAGCCACTTTTAAAGTATATGCATCTGGAATATCAAAGTTTTCACTTACAATTTTTACTTGCATGATTTACACTCCTTAACTAAGGCGTCTAATTTTGATGAAGACATATTTTCGTGATATTTTCCGTTAATTGCAATTGAAGGTGCTCCACCACAAGCTCCCATACATTCAACTTGCGTAAAGTGGAATAAACCATCTTCACTTGTTTCTCCTGGTTCAATTCCTAAAGTATCTTTAATGTGTTTTTTTAAATCAGGTGCTCCCATTAACATACAAGAAAGTGTTTTACACACTTCAATATGATGGGTACCAATTGGTTTTAAATTAAACATTGTGTAAAAAGATGCAAAACTGTGTACTTCAATTGGTTGTTTTTTTAATTTATTGGCAATATAAATCATTGATTCGGGACTAACCCAACCATTTTGTTCTTGAACCAACCATAATGCAGGTAACATCATTGAATCAGAATTTGGATATTTTTTGATAAGTCGTTGAAATTCTTTTTCTTTTTCTTCTGTGTATACAAATGTATTCATTATCTATCAAACTCCCCAGCAATAAAATTCATACTTGCCATTGTAATAACAGCATCAGCTAACATTGTGTCTTCGACAATTTTAGGGTAAGCACCCAGTGCATAATATGAAGGTGGTCTACATTTAACTTTATATGGTGTTCCACTACCATCACTTACGATGTAAAAGCCTAACTCACCATTTCCAGCTTCAGTTGCACTATAAAACTCCCCAGCAGGAACTTTAACACCCTCCATAACAAGTTTAAATTGATTCATCAAACCTTCAATATTACCATACACATTTTCTTTTTTAGGCATAATAATACCTGGTCGCTCAACATTAATTGGACCACCTGGAAGTTCTTTCATTGCTTGTCTTATGATTCTAATACTCTGAACCATTTCTTCAAATCTACACATGATTCTGTCATAAACATCACCGTGACTACCTAAAACTACATCAAAATCAAACTGATCATAATAATAATATGGGTTCGTTTTTCGTATATCATAGTCAATCCCAGAAGCTCTTAAGTTTGGACCTGTAATTCCAGCACTCATTGCCAATTCTTTTGTAATAATTCCAACGTCTTGTGTTCTGTCTAAAAATATTTTATTATGAGCAATGAGACTTAATGCATCATCCATTGCTTTCTCAACATCTTTTAATACTTCTTCCATATCATATTCAAAACCATCATATAAATCGTATTGTAAACCACCAACTCTGGTATAAGAGTTAGTTAGTCTTGCTCCTGTAAGTTTTGATAATAAGTCATATGCTTTATCACGTGGTGCAAATAAGTACCAGAAGTTCGTCAATCCACCCATATCAACCATATTAGCTGCATTACAAACTAAATGATCTGTAATTCTGCTTAATTCACCCATGATTACTCTAATGAATTTTGCTCTAGGCGTAATCTCAAGACTTAACATATCTTCAACCGTTTTACAAAAACCAATGTTATTTAAAATTGCTGAACAATAATTAAGTCTATCTGTATAAGTGATGATTTGATTATAGTTGTGGTTTTCACATGATTTTTCAAACCCTCTATGAAGGTATCCAATTTCAGTAACACAACCTTTTATTGTTTCACCTTCCATTGCTAAAAAGTTACGAATAGTACCATGAGAAGCTGGATGAGAAGGACCAATGTTTAATAACATCATTTCATCTAGATCATCTTTTGAATAACCTTTTGTAGCCATTAATGGAACCATTTCATCCATTAAACTCTCTGTTTCAGTACAAATTTGTCCTGCAGTGATAAGGTAATCTTTTCTTAAAGGGTACCCAACGAATTGATGGTGGTTTAGTACTCTTTTTAAATTATGATGTCCAAGAAATTTGATTCCATATTGATCAAATGTTTCTCTCTCACCCCAATCAGCCCCTTGAAATAAATCACTTATTGTTTCAATTTCAAGACGATTGTTATTTAAATACGTTTTTACAGTAATTGTTTTTTTGAAAGTTTTGTCTCTTAATATATAAACAAGAGCAAATCTACTCTCTTGTTTTTCTTTGTATGTAAGATAATCTATCGCAGTAATATCTAAAAAAAATGTATAACCATCTTCATTTTTTAGTTTTGTTATGGTTGCTTTTAAATCATCTTGAGCAACTATCATATCTGCTTTAAACATCTAAAAATCCTTTAAAATCAGTAATCCTATCTACAACGATTGAATCACCTTGTGCTTTTTCTTGAATTTTTATAATTGCATCAAGTACTGCTTCTGGTCTTGGAGGACATCCAGAGACATATTCGTCAACGGGAATAATTTCATCAATACCTTGAACAGTCGTATAGTTGTCATAAAAGCCGCCACTACATGCACATGCTCCCATACTGATTACCCATTTGGGTTCACACATTTGGTCATATATTTTTTTCAAAATAGGTGCTTGTTTGTATGAAATAGTTCCAGCAACAATCATTAAATCTGCTTGTCTTGGTGAAAATCTAACAACTTCTGCTCCAAATCTAGATATATCATGTTTTGATGCAGCTACACTCATAAATTCAATACCACAACATGCAGTTCCAAATGCCATAGGCCATAATGAATATGACCTTGCCCAGTTTACAGCTTTGTCTAATTTAGTAGTTATTACTGAATCTCCAAATGCCGCTTCTACTCCTAATCCCATGATAGAGCCTTTTTCTTATATATATAAATTAGTCCAGAAAACAGTAATCCCATGAACATGAACATTTCGCCTAAGCCAAAAAATCCAAGTTCTCGTACATTTACTGCCCAAGGAAACATAAAAATTATTTCCACATCAAACAGAACAAACAAAATTGCAACCAAATAGAATTTGACGGCAAATCTTAGTTTTGTCCCACCAACAGGGTTTGAAACACCACTCTCATACACAGCATTTTTATTGTCACCCGTTTTATCTTGGGGTCCAACATATTTTGAAAGTATGAAAACGGCACAAAGGATGATACCTATAAGTACAAATATTATAGATGATAGTAGTAGTTCATTTGACATGTTAATCTCACTGTTTTAGTTAATAGCATTATTGTACAATAAGTTTATGATTAAACTATAACAATGTGATTTAAATTTGTAACTTAGGCTAAAGTGAGAATAATTGTAATATATTTTGCCTAGTTTTATTTAGGTTTAAGATTGAGAAATATCTTCTGAAGAGCTTGTTCAAGCTCTTTCTTTGGAAGAGCAACATTGATTCTGAAATAGAGATTTGCATTGGAACCGAAGCTAAGTCCGTCATTTAAGGCCACCTTGGCATTATCCAGTAGTTTTGTTTGAATTTCTTTGTGTGTAAAATTGTAACCTTTGAAATTTAACCAGACCAAATAAGTTGACTCAGGTTTGATAAATTCGATTTTCATGTCATGCTTTTTTAAATAGTTTTCCACAAAATTTATATTTGTATTGAGATAAACAAGTAACTTTTCTACCCATGACTCACCAGATTCATATGCAGTTTGCATGGCAACAATTCCAAAAATATTCAGACTTCCAATTTCTCTTTTAGCAACAATTCTTTTGAAATTTTGATACATTACTCTATTAGAACAGATGGCATAAGAGGAGTTTAATCCTGCAAGATTGAAAGTTTTACTTGGGCTATTAAGTGTTAAAGTAATATTTGCAATTTCTTCTGACAAAGAAGCCATAGGAATGAACTTTTTATACACCAAATCAGAGTGTATCTCGTCCGAGATAATGATGATATTATTTTTTAAACAGATGGAAGCTAGACTTTCTAGCTCTTTTTTATCCCACACTCGACCAACGGGGTTATGAGGAGAGCATAATATGATCATTTTAGTTCTTGGAGTAATCTTAGCTTTAAAGTCTTCAAGATCCATTGTATAATAGCCGTTATCATTTCTCAAAGGGTTTTCAATGAGTTTTCTATTGTTATTTTTAATAACTGAGAAAAATGGATAGTACACGGGTGTTTGTACTATTATTTCATCCTCTTCCTCACTAAAAGCCTCAACTGCTGCACTAAGGCCTGCTACCACTCCAGCAAGCAGCATAATGTCCTTAGTTTCTATTTTCCACTGATGTCTTTTTTGCATCCAATTTTCAATGGAATTAAATAAAGAAATATGAGGTTCAGGATATCCATACAGCTCTTGGGAGACTTTTTTTTGAATGGCTTCAACAATAAACTTAGGTGTTTTAAAATCCATATCAGCAACCCATAAAGGCTGCACATCATCTTTTTTAAAATATCTTTTTACTGCATCATACTTAATACAATTGGTATTTTTTCTCTCAACGACTTCATCAAAATCTTGCATTAAATTTTTTTCCATACATTATCTTGTATTTTTGTTAGTTTTTCACTTAGAAGAGTCTCTAAACTGTCACTTGTTTGATTATGAACACTTTGTAATATAAATATTCCATTCTTATTGAGTCTATTCTCTATTGTATTCACAAAGCTATCTGTATTATATAACTCTTCCAAATTATTGGTTGCTAAAATCAAATCAAATGATGTTAGATGCTCTTTTAAATTACAGCTATCTCCTTGCCAAAACTCGCAATTATCACTGTTTTCTTGATTTTTTTGTTGTTCTGCATTTATTACATTACGAGCAGTAAAATCTACACCAATTACTTCCTTAAAGCCTTTTGCTAACTCAATTGAAGAACTACCAAAATAACAACCTAAATTTAAGGCTCTATTTTTATTTTCAGCATGTAATATTGCAAATTGTGCAGCTTTAATATAAGCTTCTTTATTTTGGTCAACGATATCTTCTTTATTAGAATTTTTGATTGTATTATCTTGTTGAGTCATTTCAATATATCTGAAGCCCGCATGTTGTGGAAAGTGACGTCTAAAGGCATATCTAGAATTAATCAAGGTCTCATTTCCTGTACTTGCCCACGAACCACCTTTAAAAATATTATGTCGATTATCAAAAGTTGGAACTGAAAAATCATCATATAAAGGATGAATTTCAAAACCTTTAAACCCATCTATTGCTGTGGTCGTCCATTGCCAGACATTTCCTACTACATCATAAAAGTCGCCTGTTTTGAACTTATCAACGGGACATGAAGATGAATAATGTTCAAGGTTGATATTTGCATTTGGTTTTCCATCCCAAAATGGTTCATCTTTAAAGTTTGAAAAATTAACCAAACTATGCCACATACCTTCACTAGGAAGGGTTATGTTTTTATTGGTTTTTTTACTTTTCCAATTACAGAAAGCTTCAGCTTCAAGATAGTTTGTATCAACTGGCCAGTTTAAAGGTAAATCAATAATATTGGTCATTGTTCTATATTTGTATGACTCTCCGTTTTTAATCCAAAAAATTGGATGTGCGGCACCTCTATATTTTTTCCAAGCGAGACCTTCTGCTGACCAAAACTCATCATTAGAATAACCATTCTCTATAACAAACTCTAAAAACTCCCCATTACTGACAAGGTACTTTGAAGCATTAAAGGATTCAATATTTTCTTCATGTTGTCCATACTCATTATCCCAACCGTAATATTCATGGTTTTTTTCAATACCTATTTTTATAGTTGATGCAGGTACATTAATAAGTTCATTGATTGGAGTACTACCGTATTCTTTACATTCTTGTCCAAATGAATCTGCTTTGATTAAATCAATATCTATTTGTCTATGTAATACTGAAGAGGTTTCCACATGGATTTTTTCATGCTCAATTCCCATGATAATAGGCCACATAGGAGAACTCCAAGTAATAGGAAGTGTAAACTCACAGTTTTTAATGTAGTCAATGACTACTTCTTTTGCTTTTGTTCTATAGGCTTTTGTTTCTTGAACACTTGGCCAATCATAGTGTTCTTTATTTAAATCATCCCATGACATTTCATCAACACCCACTGAAAAAAGTGATTCATATTGTGAGTTAATTCGTTTGCTTAAAAACTTACCCAGTACCAGTTTGTTGATAAAGAAAGTTGAAGTATGACCATAATAAAAAATCATTTGGTGTCGTAGTGGCTCGGGTTGATTGTAATAAACATCATCATTTTCAAAAGTCTCAAATAGTTTTTCAAAAAGTTCATAAGTTGTAGTAAAGTATTTTAATATTTCAGCTCTTTTAGATTCAACATCTAAATTTGTCAGGTTAACATTTCTTGTAATATAATTTTTAAGCATAAGTGACTCCTATAAAAAGTTGCACATTTTACCATTTATTTGTTTAGTTTATGTAAAGTCATTAGATAAATAAGATACAATTGCGTAAAAATTATACATATATTTAGAGGTAATCTTATGAAAAATGCAATTGAACTATTAAAAAAACATGATTTATTAAAAATAATAGATGAGGAATTAGATATATATTTAGAAATTCCACATATTGCTTATGTTGAAGTGAAAAGACCTGACTCAAAGGCAATACTTTTTACCAATGTTGTAGATAAAAAAACTGGTAAAAAATTTGATACACCTGTCTTGATGAATGTATTTTGTAACGAAAAAGCAGTAAAATTATTTATTGGTGATGGGGATAAAATTGGGAAAGAAATCGAAAGTCTACTAAAAATGAAACCCCCAACAACTTTTAGTGAGAAAATTTCAACTTTTACTAAATTGTTTTCACTCAAAAACACCATTCCTAAAAAAAGCAAGGCTAAAGGTGAGTGTCAAGAAATCATTAAATTGGGTGCTGATGCTAAATTATCCGATTTACCAGTATTAACTACTTGGGAACAAGATGGTGGTCCTTTTATAACTATGGGGCAAGTATATACACAGAGTTTAAATGGTCAAATGAAAAACTTAGGAATGTACAGACTTCAGGTTTATGATGATAATACTTTGGGAATGCATTGGCAAATACATAAAGATAGTAATCATTTTTTTCATGAGTATAAAAAGGCAGGTAAAAAAATGCCTGTCTCAATTGGAATTGGTGGAGATCCTATGTATATATGGTGTGGACAAGCACCTTTACCAATTGGTGTATTTGAATTAATGTTGTACGGGTTTGTTAAAAACAAAAATGCACAACTGGTGAAAAGTATCACCAACGATATTTATGTTCCAAGAGATAACGACTTTATTATTGAAGGTTTTGTGGATCCAAGTCAAATGAGAATTGAAGGTCCTTTTGGAGATCACACTGGATATTATACACTAGAAGAAGAATACCCTTTTATGGAAGTAACTGCAATTACCAGTAAAAGAGATCCTGTTTTTCTTGCAACTGTTGTTGGAAAGCCACCTTTAGAAGACAAGTATATGGGATTTGCAACTGAGCGAATTTTCTTACCATTGCTCCAGACCACTGCACCTGATTTAATAGATTATTATATGCCTGAAAATGGTGTTTTTCATAATTTAATTCTAGGAAAAATAAATACCTTTTATCCAGGACATGCCCAACAAATGATGCACGCATTTTGGGGCGTAGGGCAAATGAGTTTTGTTAAACATGCAATTTTTGTTAATCAAGATGCACCTGAATTAACTAATCATTCTGCAATTACTGAACATATATTAAATAGAATTGATATTGAAGAAATTCTAATCTCAAGAGGTGTTGTTGATGCACTTGATCATTCCTCTCCTAAGTTTGCCATTGGAGGTAAACTGGGAATTGATTGTACTGGTGAAGAGGTTAAAGAACTTGGAATTACACAAATAAGTGATGATGAATTGTTGAAAAAAATGCAAGATATTAGCTCTGAAGTTACACAAGTTAAACAATACTTTATTCATACGAAAAATCCAATTACAGTAATCAAAGTAAATAAAACAAGAAGTCAAAGAGAACTTTTTGAAGATCTTAAACCAGTTTTTAATCATATAAAAGTTCTTATATTTGTTGATGATTTAAAAAATGATCTAGATAATACATATATGTTAATTTGGAGAGTTGTAAATAATATTGATTCCAATAGAGATTTATATTTTGATAAAAATACAATTGCTTTAGATGCTACAAATAAAAATGCTTTGGATAATTATACTAGAACTTGGCCTGATGATGTTGATTGTACTAGAGAGGTACTTGTATCTTTGCAGCAACGAGGAATAATAGATTTAGATGAGAAGTTTGAAAAAGAGTTTCAATTAACATAAATAATTAAGTGAAAAGAATAGTAAACCTAGATGTTAATCATCTAGGTTTACTATTTATTTGTCGATTAACATTATCTTTTCTGTATTGATATCTAAATACATTGTTTCCCCAACTTTTAGAGAATTTGTAGTTTCAGTTCTTACTATTAAATTATTTTCTATATGATTTTCGTATGACAATAATACTTCATAATAATCACCACAATAAGATACATCCAATACCGTAAGTGGAATATTATTTTGTATTTTTGTTAAATGTGCATCATTAATACGTATAATTGCAATTTTATTTTCAGTTATATCTATTTTTAATTTCTTAACCAAACTATTTGGTAGGGTACTAATATCACCCAGAAATTTTGCTACGTATAAATTTTTTGGTTTGTTAAAGATTTCTTGAGGAGTTCCAAATTGCACAATTTTTTTATTATGAATGATGCCTATTTTATCCGAAATACTCAAAGCCTCTTTTTGATCATGGGTTACCAATATAGCACTGAGTCTTAATTCTTTGATTACTTTTTTGAGCCAAATTTTTGTTTTTTGCCGTAAAAAAGTGTCCAGATTTGAAAAAGGCTCATCTAAAAGTAAAACTGAGGGGTTATATGCAATAACACGTGCAATTGCTACACGTTGCTGTTGACCACCTGAAAGTTCATGAATTTGTTTACGTCTGTGATGCATGATATCAAATTGTTCAAGTAATTCTAATACTCTTAATTCTTTTTTTCTTTTTGGTAGTTTAAAAAGTGCAAAACCGATATTTTCCTCTACATTTAAGTGTGGGAATAGGGCATAATCTTGAAATATGTACCCACTTTTTCTTTCATCAATATTCACATAGGTACTTCGTGAAGAGACACATAAGTTATTAATAGATATTTGACCTTGGTGCTCTCGCTCTAAACCAGCAATTGAGCGTAAAATGGTACTTTTACCACACCCACTGGGTCCAAGAAGGGTGACTATTTCACCTGGTTGAACATCAAAAGATATATCTTTGAGTATTTCTGTATCTCCAAAAGAGATACCAAATTCTTTAACACTTAATCCACAAGACATAACATTTAATCCTTACTCATATTTTTTGCCAATAATAAAACAGACATAATACCTAAAAAAACTATAAACATAGACGGTACTGAAGACTCAACAATTTGACCTTGTTGAGTTAACTCATAAGACCTAACAGCCAGAGTATCAAAGTTAAAGGGTCGTAAAATCATGGTCAGAGGTAATTCTTTTATAATCTCTATAAAGACCATTATAAATGCCGCAAAAGTAGCATTTTTTAGCAGAGGTGCAAAGACACTTGTAAATGCTCTTCGCTCCCCTACTTGTAATGTTTGTGTTGCATCATCATATGTTGTCGGAATCTTTGAAAATCCTGACTCATAATTATTAATAGCAATAGCTATAAATCTAACTGCATAACCAAAGACAACGGCTGTAACAGTTCCACCCACTATTAAACCTGGATTGATACCAAAATAAGTCTCAAAAATATATATGATCGAGTTATCAAATAAAGAAAAGGCTATTAAAATACCAACAGCAATTACCGCACCTGGAATTGAATAGCCAAGTTTGGCTACTTGAGCGATATTATCCGTTGTTTTGGTTTTTGTACGTCTTGCATTATAAACAAACAAAAGAGCAAGTGCAGTTATGAGAACTGCAGATCCTACTGCTATAAATAATGTTTGTTGTAAAAGTATGAAAAAATCTTCATCAATGATTTCTTCATATGAAATTGAAAACCAAAAACACATTTGAATAAAAGGTAATAAAAAGCCAAAGAAAAATGGCAAAAAACAGGCTGAAAAAGCAAAGAAGTTTTTAATTCCTGTAAGTTTGACTTTTGCAATAGGTCTAAAATCCTTACCACTACTTTTGTATTTTTTATTCCGTCGTTGGAATCGTTCTAAAAATATTAGTAAAAATATAAACATCATTAACATGGCGGCCAGTTTTGAAGCATCTTCAACACTTCCCATTCCAAACCAAGTTCTAAAAATCCCTGTTACAAAAGTACTAACCCCATAATAATCAACTACACCAAAATCACTAACAGCTTCCATTACAGCTAAAATAGCTCCAGCAACAATAGCTGGTCTTGAAATTGGAAGTACTACTTTATAAAATATTTGCCAAGAAGATAAACCCATGGTTTTAGCTGCATCAATAACAGAAGCTGATTCAGCTCTTAAATAGGTTTTTGTAATCAAATATACATAAGGATACAGAACCAATGACATAACTATAATAGCACCTTCAATAGACATGATGTCATAAAAATTGATTTCGCTAATTTTTAGATCAAATAGTTCAAGAAAAAATGTAGTAACACTTCCTGTCATATCAAACATACCCGCATAAATAAATGCAACTATATATGTTGGAATGGCGAAAGGTAAAATCAATGCATAATGAAAAAAGTGACTAAAAGAAAAAGTATACATAGTAGTAATATAAGCTGTGCTAAATCCTATGACTATAGTCATAAGTGCAACACCAAACATTATATATAATGAATTGTAAATATAATCTTCTAAAACTGTTTGTTTTAGATGTATCCAGATTTCACTACTGGGAGTAAAGATGTAGGAAAGGATAATAATTGCAGGGACACAAATAAGTAGTGCTAAAAAAACACTACTTATTGTTAACTTGGAAAAATTAGTCAAGTAAAACTTACTTCCAACCAGCTTTATCAAATATCTTGATTGCAGCTTTGTTATTTAAACCTAATGCGTTCATAGAAATTGAATCAGCATTAAATGATCCCCATGAAGTTACTAAAGGTGATGGAGCGATTCCAGTAAGAACTGGGTACTCGTAGTTACCTTCAGCAAATAATTTCTGAGCATCTGCACTTGATAAAAATTCGATGAATTTAACAGCGTTTGATTTATTTGGAGCGTATTTAGCAACACCTGCACCAGACACGTTTACGTGAGTTCCACCATTTTCAAATACTGGGAAAAATACTTTAACTTTTTTGATAGCTTCTCTTTGAGATTCTTTCTTGTTATGAACCATTTTACCAATATAGTATGTATTTGCAATTGCTGCGCTTCCAATACCATTCGCAACAGCAACAACTTGTGCTCTGTCATTTCCTTTTGGAGTTCTTGCCATATTTGCAACCACACCTTTAGCCCATGTTAAAGCATAAGCTTCACCATGATGTTCAATCATTGCAGCCATTAAAGATTGATTGTAAATATTACTAGAAGATCTAATTACAACTTTACCTTTGTTTTTAGGATCAGCTAAATCTTCATAAGTTTTGATATCTGATTTTTTTGCTTCATCAAAAGATAAAAGTGCAACTCTTGCTCTTTTAGTAAGACCAAACCATTGGTTGTCTTTGTCTCTTAAGTTTGCAGGAATATTTGCAGCTAAAACATCAGAAGAAACTGATTGTAAAATTCCTGAAGTTTTTGCTTGAAAAAGTCTTCCTGCATCAACAGTAATTAAAACATCTGCAGGTGAGTTTTTACCTTCACTGATCATTCTTTTAATAAGCGCACTTGCTTTTGCTTTTACAACATTTACTTTAATTCCAGTTTTTTCTTCAAACATTTTAAATAATTGCTTGTCTGTGTCATAATGTCTATGTGAATAAACATTTACTTCACCACTTGCAAGTAATGAAGAACCTAAAATACAAACTCCAAGTAGAGTTTTAGCTATAGTTTTGTGTAACATAAGATAAATCCTTTTAAATTGATATCGTTGTGATAATCATTATCGGAATAGTAGTCAAAGATATCTTTAACTACGCTTAATTATGATAATTGATATCAATTAATTACTTTAATTATATATCTACTTAAATATTGATATAATATCGCGTATTTAATAGTAGGTCAAAATGACTTTTGTTTAACTTAATTATGAGAATTATTATTAAGTGATAAACAATAAGTTATATTACTACTCAAATACTATTACATCTAATAAAATATAAAAATAATTTACAATTACAATTATTGTGATTAAATAAGATCGAGTTTGTATAAACTCAAAGGTGAAGGTAATAAATGATTTTAATGATTGATAACTATGATAGTTTCACATATAATATTGTGCAATATTGTTTGGAGTTAGGTGCAGATTTAAAAGTGATTAGAAATGATGAATTAACTGTTGATGAAATTGACAAGTTACATCCTGAAAAGATTATACTATCACCTGGTCCTGCAACTCCAAATGAAGCAGGTGTTTGTTTAGAAGTGATTGAACACTTTAAAGATAAAACTCCTATTTTAGGAATTTGTCTTGGCCATCAAAGTATTGCACAAGTATTTGGAGGTGAAGTTGTTCGAGCAAAAAATATGATGCACGGTAAAACTTCTAAAATCCGAGTTATTAAAGACAATGTGATGTTTAAAAACTTACCAAAGGAATTTACTCAAACCAGATATCATTCTCTAACAGTAAAAGAGGAGACTTTACCTTCTGTTGTCATTCCAACTGCTAAAAGTCTGGAT
>MAAG01000061.1 GCA_002163065.1 Arcobacter sp. 31_11_sub10_T18 | reverse complement strand
ACTATGCAAAGAGAAACACAACAAGCTCTTAAAAATTGGAAATAAATGAAACTTCTGGTTTTTCCTACAAGTAGATCTATACGAGGATATATTAATAATATAAACTCAGATATATTACTTCCTTCCATATTAACAATTGATGAGTTCTTTTCAAAATCAATTTCTGTGGATGGGTATACTTTTATAGATGAAGACCAACGGTTTTTATATCTTAAAGAAGCAATCAAAATTAAAAACTTTTCTCGCTTGGGTTTAAGTTCTAATTTCTCAGAGTTTTTAAAACAAAGTGATTATATTTTCAGATTTTTTGGTGAATTGGCTCATGAGATGGTTGATATTCAAACCCTAAGAGAAGCTGATACCTATGAATATTATGGTGAACATTTAGATATCTTACAGCATGTTCATAAAAACTATGTGCAACTATTGGAAAAGAACAAATGCATAGATAAAGTTACTCTTTTAGATCACTATAATATCAATAACTCTTATTTAAAACAATTTGACAGTATCGAGTTGTTTTTTGAAGGATATTTCACAAAGTTTGAATTTAAGATTATCACTGAAGTATCTTTAAATAAATCAGTGTTGGTAAATTTAGTTACCAATGAATACAATAAAAAATCATGGGAATTATTTGAAACGCTTGGATTTGAGTTAGAAGTGAATAAAAAATATTGTTTGGATATTTCAAAAAAAGCAATTGTTTCATGTGAAGAGGTTAAACAATCTGAACCCAATCTAAAGATTGAGGGCTTTAATACAAGAGTTAATCAAATTGCATATATTAAAACTTCAGTAACTGAAATGAGCAATAATGGATTAGATGTAAAAGATATTGTTTTAGTACTTCCTAGTGAGTCTTTTAAAGACTTACTAGAGCTTTTTGATGATGAAGGATACTTCAACTATGCCATGGGTAAAAATATCTATAACAGCAAGTTATACAAATGTTTAAATGCAATTCATTTATATCTTAATGATGATGAAAAAAAACATTTGGAGTTATTGGAGTTTTTAGATTTAGATATAAAAACTATTAAAGACAAGTTTTCTATTTATTGGAATCAACAATTTACTTCTACTATATTTGAAAATCTTGTCAGGTTTTTAAAAGAAAAAGAAAATAATGTTGAAATAATTGAAAAATTTGATGAAGAAATATATAAGTTAAATAGACTCTTTTTTTCTTCTGCTCAAAATATCTTATTTAAAGATGCTTACAAAATACTCTTGCAAAGGATTAGTGCATTTAGCTTGGATGATGTTAATGGTGGAGCAATCACCGTGATGGGTTTACTTGAAACGAGAGGTGTGAACTATAAAGGGGTAGTATTGGTTGACTTTAATGAAGGAGTAGTTCCCAAAAGAAGTATCAAAGATAAATTTCTTTCAACTACTGTAAAAAAATATGCCAATCTTCCAACTATCAAAGACAGAGAAAATCTTCAAAAATATTATTATGAAAAACTTATTTTTAATGCTTCTCAGGTTGCTATTTCTTACACGCATAATGAAACATCACAAATAAGTAGATTTGCCCATGAACTTTTTCCTACTTTCAAATTCTCCAATAATGTTATGGACAATAAGTATGAACATATTTTATATCAAAAACACAAACTTTCTCACTTCAATAAAGATATAGTTTTGGATATTGACTTATCAACACTTACATGGTCTGCTACTTCTTTAAAAAACTATTTAGAGTGTAAACGAAAATTCTATTTTAAATATATCGTAAATATAAAAGAGCATCATTTTAGTTTAAAACCTCAAGGTTTTGAATTGGGTAGTATCATTCACAAAATACTAGAAGACTTTTATACAAATGAAAAAACATTGGGTGCTGATGCACAAAAGCGTTTATCCCAGTTATTTATCAAACAAACCAGCAATAACCCTTTTTTAACTTATGAATTGGAAGTTTGGAAGAGAAAAATGAATGATTTTATCAGCCTTGAAAAAGAACGATTTTCTAAGGGAATAGAAGTTGAATCACTTGAAAAACCATTTAATATCAATTATAAAGGTTTTAACTTAAAAGGTGTTATTGATAGAGTTGATAAAAGTAAAGAAGGTTATGAAATCATTGATTATAAAACTTCTTCTGTTTTAAAAATCGATACTACAAAAACCTATGAGAAAAGCAAAGACTTTCAATTGGAATTTTATTTCCTAGCTTTAAAAGAAGAGATAAAAGATGGATCACTATTAAGCCCTTATTATTTTGATTTGAATAAAATGAAATTGTTAAAAGAAGTGGTACTAGAACAAAAATTAGATTTATTTGACAGCATTTTAGAAGAATTAAAGACGGATACAGTTGACTTTAGTAAATGTGAAGATAAATCCACCTGTTTATATTGTCCTTACTCAACAATTTGTGATAGATAAGAGGTTTATTAGAAGATTTAGAATAAGTAAATAGTCTTTTATTTAACCAAGACTATTTACTCTAATATGAAGTGTCTGTTAAGCTTGAGTAGCTATGAGAACATCTTCCATCATTTTTGTAATATCACCATCTAGAATAGCATCCACATTAGAATAGCCAATATTACTTCTTGTGTCTTTGACCTGTTGATAAGGTTGCATTACATATGAACGTATTTGATGTCCCCATCCAATTTCACTTTTCTC
>MAAG01000026.1 GCA_002163065.1 Arcobacter sp. 31_11_sub10_T18 | reverse complement strand
ATCATGAATGGGCAGCAAATATTGTTAAAAAATGGAAGTTTAATAAAGATACCAATCATGTCATCGCTCCAGTTGTTGTAGGTGGACAAGACTTAGTAGAAAATAGAAACATTACTGAAGCCATTGATAAATGTCAAATCAAAGATGGCGTATTAGCTGGAAAGTTTGCCAATGCAACAGCAGAAGACTTAAAAAAAGCAGTAGATATCGCAGTTGCGGATATTGATGGATGGAGAACAAAAACTCATAAACAAAGACATAAAGTTTTAAAACAAGTGGCTATAAAAGTACGTGAGAGAAGAGATGACTTAATTGGAATCGCTGCTGCTGAAGTTGGAAAAGTATTTACTGAAACTGATGTAGAAGTTTCTGAAGCAGTTGACTTTGTAGAGTTTTATGCACACAGTGCACAATACTTTGATAAATATGAAAACTTAGAATTTACTGGAAAAGGTGTAGGTGTTGTTGTTCCTCCTTGGAATTTCCCTATTGCTATTCCCTTAGGTGGAATTGCAGCAACTTTGGCTGCAGGTAATACCGTAATCATTAAACCAGCATCAGTTGCTGCATTGTGTACTTATGAAATGTGTAAATGTTTTTGGGATGCTGGAATTTCTAAAAATGTTTTACAATTTGTTCCTTGTCCAGGATCACTAGCAGGTGAGCATTTGATTTCAAATAAAGATGTGGACTTTGTTATTTTAACAGGTGGTGAAGATACAGCTCATAGTATGTTAGAAACAAGACCTGATTTATTTTTAACTGCTGAAACAGGTGGAAAAGATGCCACAATCGTTACAAATATGGCAGACAGAGAACAAGCAGTTAAAAATGTGTGTCAAAGTGCCTTTGGAAACTCAGGTCAAAAATGTAGTGCAACCTCATTACTTGTTCTTGAAGATGAAGTATATGACGATGCTAACTTCAAAAAAGCCTTAATAGATACTGCAAACTCTATGAGTGTTGGATCTATTTGGGATTTTAAAAACAGAATTGGGACACTTGCCAATAAAGTATCTGGAAATCTTGAGAAAGCCATTAACTCTTTAGACGATAATGAGTCATGGGCGCTGGAACCAGAGTATGTGGATAATAATCCCTATATGTTAAAACCAGGAATTAAATGGGGTGTAAAAGAGGGGGCTTTTTGTCATATGAATGAGCTGTTTGGACCAGTACTTTCAGTAGTGCGTGCAAGTAACCTTGAACATGCCATTAAAATAGTAAATGATACTGGATATGGATTAACTTCAGGAATAGAATCACTAGATGAGAGAGAAGTTTCATATTGGAAGCAAAATTTAAAAGCTGGAAATCTCTATGTAAATAGAGGAACAACAGGTGCTATTGTTATGAGACAACCCTTTGGTGGAATGGGAAAATCTGCAATTGGAGCGGGAAGAAAAGCTGGATTTTATAATTATCTAACTCAGTTTGTTGAGTTTAATGAGACAAAATTACCTGTTTCATCTAAAAAATATAACAATGATTTGGTTTCTTTTATTGATACTTGTAAAGCTAAAAATGATAAAAGTGAAGACTTGGCAAAACTAGAAGCTGCTTTACAATCATATTTAGAAAATTATGAAAATGAATTCTCTCAAGCAAAAGATTATTCAAATGTAAGAGGTGAAGACAATCACTTTAAATATGTGGCTTTAAAAAATATTGTGATTAGAGTTGAAACTTTTGATTCTGTTTTTGATATTGTAACTAGAATATTGGCTGCTCGAGTTTCAAAAGTTAATTTTACAGTATCTATTAATAACAATGAAATTGTAAAACAATTTTTAAATAACTCTGCTACATTATTTGGAAAAAATGACCATTTAATTGAAGAAGATGATAACTCTTTTGTAAAAACTGTTAAAAACTTTGAAAGAATAATTTATTCTGATACTGATAAAGTTCCTACTATCGTATTTAAAGAAGCTGCAAAAACAGTGACTTTTATTGTTCGCCAAAAACCTATGATGGAAGGGCGATTAGAGCTTCTAAATTATTTTGAAGAACAATCTATCTCTCACTCATATCATAGATATGGAAACATTGGTGCACGTGCTTACGAATCATAAGGATTGAATTATTAAGTAAAAGTAGTGTTTTTACTTTTACTTAAATTCTTTTTAGTAAAATACTGAGCTGTTTTATTATATCAATTGTTAAAGGTAACATAATATGAAAAGTATTTTACAAAAGTTTTACAAAGAAAAATTGTATATTGAATTAATCGTTGCAACTGGTTTGTTCGTTTTTGCGCTGTTTACAAACTCAATGATTCAATTTATTATACATATGCTTTATTTTATAATTTTTCTAGAAATTGTTCGTGCGGTTGCCAATTATATAAGGGAGCAAAGAGTAATTATCTCTTTACTTGTAGATGCTTTTATTATATTAACTTTGCGTGAATTTATTGTTAATGTTGTTAAAATTAATGATGTGAGTTTTGCAAATTTTGATGAAGTTATAAACAATAGCATTAATATTAATTTGATGATACTTTCTGGTGTTATTGTTTTTCTATTTCTTGTAAGATTTTTAGCTGTCAAAACCTCTCAACGAAACCTTTTAAATGACAGAACTAAAATTGATTAGATTTTTAACAAAGTCTAATCCTAAGGTTTATAAACATATTTCTCATGGCATATTCACTTAAATAAAAGTTCAAAAAAACTCTTAAATAAATCACTAAAACTTGTTTCTACCAAAAATTAGATATAATACAAAAAATATACGTGTAACGAAGACAAGGAATATGAATGAAGAAAGTTGAACTTCTAAGTCCAGCAGGAAACTTAGAAAAATTAAAAATAGCACTTGCTTATGGAGCAGATGCTGTTTATGGTGGAGTTAGTCACTTTAGTTTAAGAATTAGAAGTGGAAAAGAATTTACAATGGAAACCTTCAAAGAAGGAATTGATTATGCACATGCTCGTGGAAAAAAAGTTTATGTGACTATTAATGGATTTCCATTTAATGCTCAACTGAATTTATTAAAAAAACACATTCTTGCAATTGCTGCATTAGAACCAGATGCATTAATTGTAGCATCTCCTGGTGTTGTTCGATTATGTAGTGAACTGGCACCTCAAATTCCAATTCATTTATCTACTCAAGCTAATGTTATGAACTATTTAGATGCTCAAGTTTTTTATGACATGGGTGTTCGTCGAATCATTGCTGCACGTGAAATATCTCTTAAAGATGTTATGAATATCAAAGAACATTTACCTGATTTAGAAATAGAAATTTTTGTACATGGTTCTATGTGTTTTGCATATAGTGGAAGATGTTTAGTAAGTGCTGTACAAATGGGAAGAGTCCCAAATAGAGGAAGTTGTGCAAATGACTGTCGATTTGAATATACTTTGTATGCTGAAGGTGATCATGGAACTTTATTTAGACTGGAAGAAGACCCTGATATTGGAACATACATATTTAACGCAAAAGATATGAATATGGCATCAGCTGTAGATGAGATTTTAGATTCAGGCGCTATTGATTCTATTAAAATTGAAGGTCGAACAAAATCTCCTTATTACGCTGCTGTTACTGCATTTGCATATAGAAGTGCTATTGATGACTATTATGAAGGTAAATTTGACGCGAGTATTTACCAAAGAGAACTTCATACTACAAAAAATAGAGGTTTCACGGATGCTTATTTAATTCACAGACCATCTGAGAGAAATGACACTCAAAATCATGACTATGCTCTAAGTAAAGGGACCTATGAAGTAAGTGGTTTGGTTACTGCTGATGAAAATCATTTTATGTGTAAATATAAAACTTATCCAGATGATGAAGTTGAAATTTTTGCACCTTTAGATGCTACTATAGAAGAATGTGAGAATGATATAGGAAGTATTTATAAAAATGATGAGGGAATATATTGTATAAAATTCAAAAAAATTGAAACTGAAACTGGAAAGTTACTGGAATCAGTACACAGTGGAAATACGAACAAAATTAAACTACCTGGTTCTCTTCCTTACATGACAATGTTTAGAGTTCCTGGAGTGGAAGAAGCAGTAGTCTAGGATGGTTTTTTTTAGAGTTACTAAAAATATAAATATCAAAGCTACTGATGGTACTTTGGTTAAATATTTAAAACTCAAAAAACCCTCTGAATTATTATCAGATCAAATTTACGTCACTACATACAATGACATCAATTCTATTAAAAAAATTTTTAAGAGAATTGGTGCTGAATACAAACTACGTGTAATAGATGAAAAAAAAATAACCTCAAAAAATGAATTTCCAAAAGAACTTGGAATATCAAATAAAAATGAATTTAATATCCGTAAGAAACACGAATATGAAATTGATAAAAACCCTTCATATATTGTTCATAAAAAAGATAAAACAATTCATGATATTACTTTAGATGAAAACCCATCCTTATTATATAAACAGCTAAGCACCAGTAAAAAAGATGCAAAAGTTGCTATTATTGGGGGTATTGGAAAAAATATAGGCGAAATTGTTAATGCCTTAAGTGCAGTACGAATTTTACATGATTCTTTACTCAAAAAATTTAAATCCATTGAAATTGATATGTATTTGATTTCTTCTGATAATACTTTTTATTCTAGAGATAAAGATATCATGAAAAATGAGTATTATATCAATGAAGTTTATCCTTTGTCTCTTAGTGTAAAAAAAATGTGTGAGTATGACTTCTATATAGATAACAGTTCTGTTAGAAATAGTAGTTATTATTCTCATATGCCTTTTGTTGATGCATATTTACATAAATTTGGGATGGATTATAAAAAAATCCCTAATATTCAAAAACACAATCATTTGGATATCTCATCACATAGTCCCAAACAAGAATTGGTAGATAAGTTAAATGATTTAAAAATAAAAGGTGAGTTACTTTTATATCATCCATACTCTACGGATTCTAAAAGAAGTATTCCTGAAGATATATCCATAAAATTTTTAAAAAAGTTAATTAAAAAATCTAAACATACCACTGTTATTTCTACCTTAGAACTTAAAAAGTTTAAAAGTGAGGGATATGTTAATCTCACATCTTATTGTAAGACATATTATGATTTTGCATATATCATATCAAGAATGGATAAGATAATCTCTGTAGATACAGCAACCTACCATATCAGTGATGCCTTTTTCATACCAACAGTTGTGCTATTTACAAGTGTAAAACCTAAAAATCGTATCAAACATTATTCTATGACAAAATCCATAGAGGTCATTGATAAAACACAATCTTTTAGTAGATTTGTTTTTGACAATGAAGCGTTAAGTTTATATAAGTTTGATGGCTGGGAAAACATCAAAGTTTCTAAGGTTATCAAGTTATTAGAAACAATTGGATAAAATAGCGAAAATCAAAAGAATATGTTAATTTTGTTGTATTAAAATGATTGTTAACAATCTATAAGCTAACGATTAGTTGAATTTACAATAGAGTTAAAATATTAAAACAAGGAATTAAAAATGAATTTTATATCTATTATTATGGGTAGTAAATCTGACTACGAGATTATGAAAAACTGTTCGGCGACATTTGAAAAGTTTAGTGTTAAATATGAGATGATTATTTCTTCTGCACATAGAAGTCCAAAAAGAACAAAAGAGTATGTTATAGCTGCTGAAGAAAAAGGTGCTATTGCCTTTATTGCTGCTGCTGGAATGGCTGCACATTTAGCTGGAGCATTAGCTGCAACTACAACTAAACCTGTTATTGGAGTACCTATGAAAGGTGGAGCTATGGATGGTATGGATGCTATGTTATCAACTGTTCAAATGCCTTCTGGAATGCCAGTTGCAACTGTTGCACTAGGAAAAGCTGGTGCAGTTAATGCTGCTTATTTAGCAATGCAAATTTTAGCACTTACAGATAAAGAATTGGCAATCAAATTAAAAGAAGATAGAATTGTTAAAGAAAAAGCAGTTGCAATTGATTCTAAAGAGATTGAAGTTTTAATATAAAAATAAACATAAATTAGGATATAAACAATTATGGTTACATTTAGTGAACTACTTTTAAAATTACAACAATTTTGGGCCAACCAAGGTTGTAATATTCTTCAGCCTTATGATATTCCTTCTGGAGCTGGAACCTTTCATCCTGCAACACTTCTTCGAAGTTTGGATTCAAAACCTTGGAGTGTAGCTTATGTTGCACCAAGTAGAAGACCAACAGATGGAAGATATGGTGAGAACCCTAATAGATTAGGTTCATATTATCAATTTCAAGCACTCATTAAACCAAGTCCTGAAAACATTCAAGACTTGTATTTACAATCATTAGAATATTTAGGATTAGATATTTCTAAGCATGATATTCGATTTGTTGAGGATAACTGGGAGTCTCCAACTTTAGGAGCTTGGGGTCTTGGATGGGAAGTATGGCTAGATGGAATGGAAGTATCACAGTTTACGTATTTTCAACAAGTAGGTGGAATTGCATGTGATCCAGTTGCTGTTGAAATTACTTATGGAACTGAACGGCTTGCAATGTATCTACAAGGTGTTGATAATATTTTTGACATTGTTTGGAATAAAAATGAACATGGTATTACAACATACAAAGATATACACCTTGAGAGTGAAATACAGTTCTCAAAGTACAACTTTGAATTAGCAGATACCAATATGTTATTAAGTCATTTTAATGATGCCTTTGATGAGTGTAAAAAATGTTTGGACGCAGGTCTACCACTTCCTGCATATGATCAATGTATGATGGCATCTCATGCTTTCAATACACTTGATGCAAGAAAAGCTATTTCTGTTACTCAAAGACAAAACTATATTTTAAAAGTGAGAGAACTTTCTCAAGGCTGTGCCATTTTATACAAAGAGCAGGAACCTGAACGTCTTAAAAGATTGGGTTACTAAAAGTAGTTGTGATGAAAGTTAAAGAATTATATAACTTTTTAAATGAATTGTCTCCTTTTGATACACAAGAAAAGTGGGATAATTCTGGACTAATTGTTGGAAGTTTTGAGGATGAAATAAAAGAAGTGCATATTTCTTTAGATTTAGATCTTGAAATGCTAGAAAAAGTGACTCCAAACTCCCTAATAATAACCCATCATCCTTTAATTTTCACGGCATTAAAACGAGTGAATTTTGATTCATATTCTACTAAACTTTTAAAAGTTCTAGTTAAAAAAGATATCTCATTAATTTCTATGCATACTAACTTTGATAAAAGTCATTTAAATAAGTATGTTGCTCAAGAAATTTTGGGATTAAAAATTGATAATACAGATGAGTATATAAGCTATGCAACAGTTAATGTTGATTTTGAAACTTTTCAAAAAGATATAAGTGAAAGACTCAATTTAGAATATACAAAAGCTGTACAATGTCATGATACAGTTAAAAAAGTGGCTTTGATTACAGGTGCGGGAGCATCTATGTTGAGTGAAGTAAAAGCTGACTGTTTTTTAACAGGAGATATAAAATATCATGATGCGATGGAAGCCAGTTTAAGAAAAATCTCGTTAATTGACATAGGACACTACGAAAGTGAACATCACTTTAGCCCTCTAATGTTAGGGCTTTGTGAAAAATATTTGAAAAAAAATAAATTAAAAGCTATAATAACAGCTTCAAAAAATCCATTTAAGTTTCAGTACCAAGGAGAAACGGTTGAATAAATATTTAGACCAATTAGTTAAACTATCAAAATGTGACACACAAATTAGCGCATTTGAACCAAAAATTGAAAATGAAAAAGCAAAATTATCTGTTTTTTTACAAACAGCAGATCAAATTACTACATCAATTGACAAAAATTATGCAGAAATTGAAGATGTTAAGTCAAAAAGAAGCAAGAATAATACGCACCTGATTGAGTTAAAAGCTAAATTAGTTGACATCTCTAAAAAACATGGTGATGTAAAAACTGAAAAAGAAGTAAAAGCTTTACAACTTGAAGAAGAGATTGCAAAAGAGCAAATTTCATTTGCTAATGAAGAAATCACTAGACTTGATGCTATTGCTGAGACTAAAGAAGAAGAATTAAAAGAGTTAAAAGTAAATCTAACAAGTGAAGAAGAATCAATTAAAGGTTTACAAATTGAAGTAGACAATGCAATTGAAGATTTAAATAAACAAAGAAATGATGTTTATCAAAATAGAGCTGAGTTATTAGAAAACTTTGATAATAAAATCCTTACTTTTTATGAAAAAATTAAAAGATGGGCAAATGATACAGCTGTAGTACCTGTTAAAAAACAGGCTTGTTATGGTTGTTATATGAAAATAAATGATTATACTTATGCAGAAGTAATTAAATCAGAAGAGATTATAAACTGTCCACATTGTGGAAGAATTCTTTACAAAGAAGTTGAGACAACAGAGGCTTAAATTGAGCCTCTTTCTCGTTTTTTATTATTGCATTGCATTTTTTATTTATGTACTTGCAATTCCTCTCTTAATATTTAAATCTAAAAAATCAAAATACGCTCAAGCAATTCCCTCCAGATATTTTTTAAAAAATAATACAGCATTTGAAAAAAATGGAATTTGGTTTCATAGTTGTTCTATGGGTGAAACAAAAGCTTTAAAACCTTTGATTGATGCTTTAGAAGGTGAAGATATTAATATTTCTGTGGTAACAAATACTGGATATGAAGAGGCTCTAAAACATACCTCAAATGTTCGTTTTTTGCCTTATGAGATTTTTTTACCTTTTTGGATTAAAGAGCAAAAAATATTATTGGTTATGGAAGCAGAACTTTGGTATATGTTATTTTTGTTTGCACGAATTAAAAAAACAAAAACAGTTTTGATTAATGCCAGAATTTCTGATAAATCATACAACTCTTATAAAAAGTTTTCATGGTTTTATAAAAAAATTTTTGAAAATATTGATAAAGTATTTGCTCAAAGTAATGAAGATAAAAAGAGATTACTTGAACTTGGTGCTAAAAATGTTGAAGTAATAGGAAATATAAAACTGGCAATAATGCCAAACGTGACTAAAACACTTGAAAAAGAAAATGACTTTTTGATTACTGCTGCAAGTACACATCAATATGAAGAAAAGTTGATTTTAGAATCATATGATAAAAGACAAGGTAAATTAATCATCGTTCCAAGACATCCTGAGCGATTTGATGAAGTAGATAGGCTAATTAGTGAATTTGTTAAAGATAGCCACTTAAGCTATCAGAGATACTCTATTAAAGAGGATTTTGAGACTGATATTATATTGGTTGATAAAATGGGTGAGCTAAATAATATTTTTGCAATAAGTGACGCTGTAATACTGGGAGGTGCTTTCGAAAAAATCGGAGGACATAATCCAATTGAACCTGCATTTTTTGGCTGTAGAATTATTTCAGGGGAGCATTACTTTAATCAAAAGCCTCTGTTTGATTGTGTCAAGAACTACACGATTGTTAAAAACGATGAATTAAAAGATATAATGAAAAATATACAAACATTAGAAAAATCTACTCTTCTTAAAACTGGAAGTGTAGAAGCAATTATAAATGAAATAAAAAAGGCATAAAATGGGACTGGACAAAGCATACAAATTATTGGCAATCCAAGAAAATATCTCTAACTCAAAAGCGAAAGATCTAATTGATAAAGGATTGGTTCGTGTTGGTGGTAAAAAAGTAATGATTGCTCGAGGTGAAATTGAAGAAAGAACTACTTTTCAAATAAAAGAAGTTGCAAGTATTAAGATGATATTTCAAGATAATGATATTTTAGCAGTGGATAAACCTGCATTTTTAACGGCAGATGAAGTTTCTAAGAAATTTAGTAACTATATTCTTTTAAATAGACTAGACAAAGAAACAAGTGGAGTGATGTTATTTGCTAAAAATGAAGAATTTCAAACTAAGGCAATTCGAGAATTTAAGCATAACAGAGTATATAAAGAATATGTGGCAATTGTTGAAGGTAAAGTGATTGAAGAAGTTGTTATAGAAAAACCAATTCTGACAATTAAAAACAAAGGTGTTGCTAAAAGTAAAGTAGATTCTAAAAAAGGTAAACCTGCAAAAACTACAGTGATCCCAATGTTAGTAGAAGGAAATAAATCAAAAATTAAAATAATCATTGATACAGGACGAACTCATCAAATCAGGGTTCATCTTAATTCTGAGGGGCTTCCAATTATTGGTGATCCAATATACGGAAAATTACAATCAAATGTACAAAGAGTATTATTACATTCAAAAGTATGTAAAATATTTGACTATGTTTTTGAATCTAAAGAACCCAAAGAGTTCAATATTTTTGGATTGTAATAAGAACTTTGATTGTTTTAATATAACATTAAGTTAACAAAAAACAAAAAAGCCTTAAAAAGCCATTTCCCACTTGTAGAAAAATTAAAATATACTTAATTTTTCTACCTCCATTTAAACTTAAATAAAGCCTAACTTTAGTAAAATCCTCCTCATAATAAATATAGGAGAATTAAGTTGTTTGATGTATTAACAGGTTCCATAAAAAATGCTGTAAATAAAATAAGATTTAAAGACGATGCTGCTTCATTAAAAAAAGCCATCACTGAACTGCGTAAGTCACTGTTAAAAGCTGACGTTCACCATAAAACAACAAAAGAATTAATTCTCGCTATTGAAACAAATACAAAAAATTCTGGTATTGGTCAAGAGTCTTTTTTAAGAGCCTTACAAGATGAGTTAACGAAGGTTTTAACAACAGCTGGTAACCAAGGCTTTGTTTACTCAAATAAACCACCTACAACGATTTTAATGACTGGTTTACAAGGAAGTGGTAAAACAACAACTACTGGTAAACTTGCAAATTATTTAAAGCTAAGAAAGAAAAAAGTATTGGTTGCTGCTGCGGATTTACAGCGTCTAGCTGCAGTTGAGCAATTAAAACAAATTGCTGCTCAAGTTGAAGTTGATATTTATTTTGATGATAATGAAACTGATCCTGTTCAAATTGCTAAAAAAGCAAAAGAAAAAGCAATCAGTGGCTTGTATGATGTTCTTTTAATAGATACAGCAGGTCGATTAGCTATTGATGATGAATTAATGGTTGAACTGGAAAATGTTAAAAAGATAGTAGAACCAGACGAGATTTTTTATGTTGCTGATTCATTAACTGGACACGATGCAACTAGAACGGCAACAACTTTTAAAGAAAAAATCGGAATAGATGGTGTTGTATTATCAAAATACGATGGTGATACTAAAGGTGGAGTTGCTCTATCTATCGCACATCAAGTTGGAGTTCCTTTAAGATTTATAGGAACGGGTGAAAAAATGCCTGACCTTGAAGTTTTTATTCCAAATAGAATTGTGGGTAGACTTCTTGGCGCTGGTGATATTGAAGGACTAGCAGAAAAAACCGCTGCAGTTATTGATGAGAAAAAAGCCAAAGAAGTTTCACGAAAAATCAAAAAAGGTCAATTTAATTTTAATGACTTTTTAGATCAACTAAGCATGATGAAAAAATTAGGGTCGATGAAATCAATTATTGGAATGATTCCTGGACTTTCTGCAATGGCTGGACCACTTAAAGATATGGACTTTGAAAATTCTGATGAAATTAAAAGAATCAAAGCACTTATTTCTTCGATGACTGTAAAAGAGCGAGAAAATCCTGATTTAATCAATCTAAGTAGAAAAAGAAGAATGGCCAAAGGTGCTGGTATTAGTGAAGTTCAAATTAATAAAATTTTGAAACAATTTAAAAATGCAGCAAAAATGGCTAAAAAACTTTCAGGAAAAGGTGGCATGAAAGGACTTCAGAACATGATGTCTCAAATGCAAGGTGCAGGTGGACCTGGTCCAAACTTACCACGATAGATAGAAAATCAATAGTGTTGACTTGTAAACTTATTTGAGTTTAGAATTCAATACTATAAGACAGTATAAAATAAAAGGAATAACATGACAGTAATTAGATTAACAAGAATGGGTAGAAACAAAAAACCATTTTATAGAATCGTTGTAACAGATAGTAGAAAAAGAAGAGATAGTGGTTGGATTGAATCACTAGGTTACTACAACCCAGTATCTGAACCAAAAGTTCTTAAACTTGATGAAGAAAGATATAACTATTGGTTAGGTGTTGGTGCAAAACCAAGTGAAAAAGTTAACAAGTTAGCTACTTCTTTAAAATCATAGATTAAACAAATGATCACTAATTTCATTGAAAAATATGCAAAACTGATTGTGAGTAAACCTGAGGAAATCGTTGTATCTAAAAATATGATTGATGAGACTTTTGCTGAAATTATTATTAATGCCAATAGTGCCGATATCGGAAAACTAATTGGAAAAAATGGTAATATGATTAATGCTATAAAAACAATGGCAAATGGTTGTAAAGCAAAAGATGGTGTTTCTTACAAAATACAAGTTATTGCAAAATAATATAAACTTATAAAGTTTACCTTATGAGTATTGGAAAATAAACAAATGGATAATAATAAAGTATATATTGCGAAATTAGGCAAAACAGTAGGTCTGGCTGGACTTTTAAAGGTCTATATAGAGTCAGACTTCCCTGAACAATTTAGTGTTGGTAACAGCTTTGTTACAAACAAAAAAACAACATTAACAATCGAAAATTATAACAAGAAAAATGATAGTGTTAAATTTAAAGGTATCGACTCAATTGACGATGCCAAAAAACTTGTAAATCAACTTTTATATTCTTCTATTGAACAAACAAGAGAAGATTGTAATTTAAAAGAAAAAGAATTTTTCTGGTTTGATGTAATGGGTTGTGAAATCATTGAGGATTCTCGGAAACTTGGTATTGTAAAAGATATTCATAGATATCCTACAAGTGATTACTTAGAAATAACGACAAATGAGACTTTGGTTAAAGAGGGTCTTCCAAATACATTCTTAATACCATATATTGATTTATATGTACAAAGTGTTGAGATATCAAAGAAAACTATTTATACACAAGATTGTTTGGCTATATTAGAAAACTCTTAGAGTTTACATCTCTTATCAAATTCATTTTGTGTAAAATCTATTGCAAATGCGTCATTAACAAGAGAGTTATTTATTTTACTTAATACAAGACTTCTTTCTTCTTCACTCGTAAAGGGACCTACAAATATCTCTATATGATTTACATCGTTTCTACAAACAGAAATTCTTTTTTCTATTTTATTGATTTTTTGTAAAAAAGAAAGATACAGCTTTGTTTTGATAGTTGCTACTTGGGCAAACATTAAAAAACTTTTTTGTGTTGATTCTAGGTCTTCTATGCTATCTTCAATTTGATTTTTATTATTAGATATTTGAGTGTCATTCATTGCTGGGATCATGACTTCTTCTGTATTAGTAGACATATGATCATTTTGAGCCATAACCTCTTCACTCATAGGTTTTTCTGTCATATTGATATCTGGAGCGTCTTTTTGAACCGCTTGATCTTCTTCTGTTGGAGTAGTCTCTATAGTATTTTCATTCACTTCATTGTCTATGATTTCTTGTACTAAAATATTGTCTTTTTTTACAGTTTCAAATTCTATATCTTTATTTGGAACTATTTCTTCTTTTTTTAATATAACAGATTCATCCACAGTATCCATTTTTTCTTGTCTATCCGTGGCTACAATTTCTTCTTTTACAGATGTATCCATTTTATCTGTTGATATTTCCTCTGGCATCGTTTTCTCAGCTTCAGCAACTACTGTTTCTTCAACTTGCATATGTGCTTCTGAGCTATTATTTTGATCCATATTGTTGCTTGCAATTTCTTTAACTGCTATACTTTTTTCTTGCTCAATTGCTTCTTGAATGTCATTTTTTACAATGACTTCATCTTCTGGTTTATCTAATTCTATTATTTCATCTCTTGTAAGAAGAGCAAGTTTTCTATTGAGTCGTTTTTTATTAATATCTTTAACTCTAAAAGTATATTTTTTTTTGGGAGGAGTAACCATCATTTCTTTTGTTTTATCTGAGTTAACTTCTTCAACTTTAATAGGTTCAGAGTCAAAGAAACCAAATAGATATAAGAGTAGCGTTACTATAATTAATAAGCCTAAAACAGCTGCAGCTATTAGTATGATTTTTTTCTTTTTTGAAAGTGTACCTTGAATTGAATCACTATTATCATCTGAGTCTGACTCTTGATCGTCTTGTGAAACATTGTCTAGATCTTGTTCATCTTCTGAATTTGCTTGTTCTTCTTGCGAATGCTCTACTTCTTCTTGTGATTCTGACTCTAGTTCCGTATCAGAGCTTTCTAGTTCCAACCCTTCTATGGATTCTTGTTCTTCCTCATTTGCCATTTGAACTCTTTGTTTTTCTTGCTTCTTTTTGTTTTTTTAAGATTTTCTCTTTATTCTCTTCATAATATCTTTTTCTATATTCTTTTAGCTCTTCTTTTTTCTCTTCTCTGTATGCTTTGTCATATTCCAGACGTTTATTTTTGTTCTCTTGATAATATTCTTGTTTTTTAAGTTTATATTCCTGAAGTTTTGCAACAATTTGTTCTTTTCTACTATCCACATGAGCTTTTTGTTTTTTTGCAATTTCTTTGATTTTTGCAAAAAAGTTATCACCACTTAATTCATCTTCGTAATTAATGGCTACAGATTTGCTTTCTTGAGATCTTTTTTCGAGTTTTTTTCTTAAATAGTACTCTCTTTTTTTCTTTTTATGGGAAAGAAAGTTTTCTTTTCTTATTTTTTTTAACTCATCTAAATTCATATATTATTTATCTATCTTTTTAATCTATTGACAATATCTAACATTTCATCAGTTGCCGAAATTGCTTTTGAGTTAGATTCATAAGCTCTTTGCGCTGTAATTAAATCAACCATTTCATTTACGAGTTTTACATTTGAAGACTCTAATGAACCTTGTTTTAATTTACCTAAAGCATCATCTCCTGGATTACCTTCAACTCCAGCACCCGAAGCTTCTGTTTCAGTGTAAAGTGAAGTACCTGTAGGAGCTAGACCTGATGGATTGATAAAAGTTGTTATTGTAATTGTTCCAAAGGTCTCTGTGGCACCTGTTTGTGGATTAAGTGCAGTTACTAATCCATTTTCAGATATTGAGACATCAATTACTGTTGTTGGAATGATGATTTCAGGATCCAGTCTATATCCTGCACCATTTACCATTGCACCCTCATCATCGAGTTTAAATGCACCATTTCTTGTGAATGCTTCTTCTCCACTTGGTAGTGTTATTTTAAAAAAACCTTTTCCTTCAATAGCCAAATCGAGCTCATTTCCAGTTTCTTTTAAGTTTCCTTGTAAAAACTCTTTTTGAATACCAGTAAGTCTAACCCCCATACCAACATGAAGTCCAGTGGGGTTTCTAGTACTTTCTGATGTTTTTCCAGCAGTGAACGAAAGTGATTCATATAATAAGTCAGCAAATTCTGCTCTATCTCTTTTATATGCATATGTATTTACATTGGCAATATTATTAGAAGTAACATCAATTTGGTGTTGTTGAGCATTCATTCCAGTTGCCGCAGTGTATAGACCTCTTATCATGGTATATCCTTTTACACATATAGTTATAACGTTTAATATGATTATAATTAAAGAACTTTTAAATTTAGATTAAATGAACATCTATAATTAAAATTTAATATAAAAATAATTTATATCTAGGAATGCCCATATATTTGTAAATCTTAAGTATATCTTTAAAACAAATTAATTATAATGTAGCAAAACTATAATATAAAAGGTGTAATATGAAAATTCTAATTGTTGATGATAGCTCTACTATGAGAAGAATTATTGGTAATGTAGTAATGCAACTAGGTTTTTCAAGAGATGATTTTGATGAAGCAGAAGATGGGGTTAAAGCATGGAAAATTTTAGGTGAAAGCCAATATGATATTATTTTAACTGACTGGAATATGCCAAATATGAATGGATTGGAATTGGTTCAAAAGGTGCGTTCTGGTGGAAATCATCAAAAGGTTCCTATTATTATGATTACAACTGAAGGTGGTAAAGGCGAGGTTATTACTGCACTTAAGGCTGGTGTAAATAATTATATTGTTAAACCTTTTAGTGCTGAAATACTAAAAGAGAAACTTGATGGTGTATTAAAGAAATAATAAAATATTTGTTAAAGATATAAAAAGGTTTAATTATGAGTATGAGTCAAGAAGAAATTGAAGCGTTGATGAGTGGGTTGGACATCCAAGAAGATGAATCCCCAGCGCCAGAAGTTCAAGAACCAGAACCAGAGCCAGCACCAGCAATTGAAGAAGATAATACCAGTATGTCAGAAGATGATATTGCGGCATTAATTGCTCAAACAGATGTCCCTCCTGAAGAGTCACAAGAAGATTCTACTGAAGCTGTGACTGAAGATACTATTTCTAGCGAGAATATCGATGAATTAATTAATAGTATTGAAGACATCAGTTCTGAAACTCAAGCTGATGAAAGTGAAAACATTGATGATATATTGGCAAGTATAGATGGTATGGACGAAGCTACACCTGAAGCACCAATAGCAGCGGTAATTCCAGAAGTGACTGCTGAGCCTACAGTTGAATCAATTCCTAGTGAACCTGAAAAAGAAGCAATAGCAAAAGATTGGACTGATGGTCAAATTGACCAAGGTGTTTTTCCATTTCCTGTTGAAAAAAACACAAAGGTTGTAAATCAATTAAGTGAAGTGGCAACTGACAGTGAAGAAAAAGCTTCTAAAATTTTTGATGTTCTTAGTT
>MAAG01000021.1 GCA_002163065.1 Arcobacter sp. 31_11_sub10_T18 | reverse complement strand
ATTTTTTACACTTCTTCACTGCTTTAAGATATGAAACTTACTAATTGTTGATAGAATCAGAGTTCTCTCATTTTATTTATTACACTTAGAATTTAGATTTACAAAAAAGAAAAAATCACCATGAGAAATAATTCCTATATTGTCTATTGTTAAATATCAGCCAAAACTTGGTGACCAAATGAAAGAATAAATAAAAAATGAAGGGAAAAAGGTAGGTTTGATTTTATAAGTAGTATATGTTGTGTAGGTAACAGAGATTGAATGATATTGATTTTTATTAGATTAGGAATTGGAGGAGGCACCCGGAATCGAACCGGGGATCAAGGATTTGCAATCCAATGCATTAAGCCGCTTTGCTATGCCTCCGAAAAATATTGAAAAGATAAAAACATTTTAATAAATCAACAATGTAAAATAATGGGTGATTTAGTAAAATGGCAGAGAGCAGCGGATTCGAACCGCTGGAGGCGTAAACCTCGCCGGTTTTCAAAACCGGTACATTCGACCAACTCTGTCAGCTCTCTACATTTATATTATAATGGTGCGAATGATCGGAATTGAACCGATACTCCGAAACCGGAATTGGATTTTAAGTCCAACGCGTCTACCTATTCCGCCACACTCGCATTTACTGGTAGAATTTACAGTGAGTATTTATCGTACTTCTTCGTAAATTGGAGTGGAATTATAGACAAAAAAATTTATATTGTCAAGGCTTTTATGAAAATTTTGCTATAATCTTTAAAATTTAATAATTTATAAGGAATACCATGAGAAGTGATGAAATAAAAAAAGGCTACTCAAGAGCGCCACATCGGTCATTATTAAGAGCAACGGGACTAAAAGACGAAGATTTTGATAAACCATTTATTGGAGTTGCAAACTCATTTATTGAAGTAATTCCTGGTCACTTTTTTCTAAACCAAGTAGGCGCTATCATTAAAGACGAAATAAAGAAAAATGGATGTGTCCCTTTTGAGTTTAATACTATTGGTGTTGATGATGGAATTGCTATGGGTCATGATGGAATGTTATTTTCACTTCCATCAAGAGAACTTATTGCTAATTCAATCGAGACGGTTATGAATGCGCACAAATTTGATGCAATGATTGCTATTCCTAACTGTGATAAAATTGTTCCTGGTATGATTATGGGAGCTTTACGAGTAGATGTTCCAACTGTATTTGTATCGGGTGGTCCAATGGCAGCTGGTCATTTAAGCGATGGTACTCCTGTAGATTTAGCAACTGTGTTTGAAGGTGTTGGGAAACATGAAGCAGGTGAGATTACAGATGAAGAACTAATTGAGATGGAATGTAAAGCCTGTCCAAGTGGGGGAAGTTGTTCGGGAATGTTTACTGCAAACTCTATGAATACACTTATGGAAGCTATGGGAATTGCATTACCAGGAAATGGAACAATTTTAGCCTTAACTCCTGAGAGAGACAAACTTTACAGAGATGCAGCAAGAAGAATTTGTGAAATTGCAAAAGATGAAGCACTCACGAAAAAATTCAAATTAAAAAATATCTTAAACGAAAATGCAGTAAGAAATGCTTTTGCTGTTGATATGGCTATGGGTGGTTCATCTAATACTGTATTACATATGTTATCAATTGCAAATGAAGCAGGTGTTGATTTTAAACTAAGTGATATCAATAAAATTTCTAAAAAAGTTTCTCATATTGCTAAAATTTCTCCTTCTAGATCAACTGTACATATGGAAGATGTGAACAGAGCTGGTGGTGTTAACGCTGTTATGAATGAGATGTCAAAAAGATATAATGGCTCTTTAGAGTTAAACAACTTAACTATCATGGGTATGACAGTAGGTGAGAAAATCAAAGATGCTAAAATTTTAGATAGCGATATTATTCGTACAATTGATAATCCATATTCACCCGTTGGTGGTTTGGCGATTCTTTATGGTAACTTAGCAGAACAAGGTGCTGTTATCAAAACTGCTGGAATTACTGGAGATAGAGTATTTACAGGAAAAGCTGTATGTTTTGATGGACAAGATGAAACAATTGCTGGTATCGTTGCTGGTAAAGTAAAAGCTGGTGATGTGGTTGTTATTCGTTATGAAGGTCCTAAAGGTGGTCCAGGTATGCAAGAAATGCTTTCACCTACTAGTATGATTATGGGAATGGGTCTTGGTGCTTCTGTTGCTCTTATCACTGATGGAAGATTCAGTGGTGCTACAAGAGGTGCTTCAATTGGACATGTTTCTCCAGAAGCTGCTGAAGGTGGTATGATTGGATTACTTAAAGATGGAGATACAATTCACATTGACGTTGATAAATACATCTTAAATGTTGATTTAAGTGATGAAGAAATTGCTAAAAGAAAAGCAAACTTTGTTCCTATTAAAAAAGAACTAACTTCTAGATGGTTAAAACAATATAGAGCCTTAGTTACAAATGCAAGTACTGGTGCTGTATTAGATCCAGATCAATTGGGTTAATTTTACTTTTCATATCAAGTAGTATGTCTTTGGGACATTACTACTTGGTAGTTTCACTACACAATTCCTTCACTAACTATTAATCATTCGTTTACCCTTATTCTTTATACTTATACCACATTAAATATATAATTTTTAAAAAGGAATAATATGAATAAAATATTTTTAGTCTCATCTTTATTGGCTGCAAATTTATTGGCCATGTCAATTGATTTTGAAATGGCTCCTAAAAATCCGCAAAGAGTTAGCCCCAATCAAACAAATCAAATTTTGTCTTTTAGTAATGCTTTAGAAGACTCCATGAAATCTGTGGTTAATATTTCTGCCAAGAAAACTGTGAATGCCTCACCCAATACTATCCCCCCTCAAATGTTTCAAGATCCATTTTTTAGGAAGTTCTTTGGTGAGCAATTTCGGAATCAAATACCAAAAAATAGAGTTCAAAGAGCATTGGGTTCAGGGGTAATTATTTCAAAAGATGGTTATATTGTTACTAATAATCATGTGGTCGCAAATGCGGATGAAGTTACGGTTACTTTATCAAATAATCCTACAGAATACACAGCAAAGATTATTGGTGTTGATGCAGATAGTGATTTAGCAGTTATTAAAATAGAAGCTAAAAAGCTAACTCCAATTAAAATTGGAAGTTCTGATTCACTAAAAGTGGGTGATTTTGTCATTGCAATTGGAAATCCATTTGGAATTGGTGAAACTGCTACTCAAGGAATCATTTCAGCACTGAATAAAAACAAAGTAGGAATCAATAGATATGAAAACTATATTCAAACTGATGCTTCTATAAATCCAGGAAACTCTGGTGGTGCATTGGTCGATAGTAGAGGGGCTCTTATTGGAATCAACAGTGCTATTTTGTCAAAAAGTGGCGGCAATAATGGTATTGGCTTTGCAATTCCAGTTAATATGGTCAAGAATGTTGTAGAAAAACTGGTATCTGATGGTAAAGTGTCTAGGGGTTATTTAGGTGTATCAATAGATGATTTAAACAAAGAAATAGGAAAATTATATAATCACAAGTATGGAGCATTGATATTAAATATAGGACAAGATACACCTGCTTCAAAATATGGTATCAAAAGAGGGGATTTAATTTATGAAATCAATGGTAAAAAAGTCAAAGATAGAGTTGATTTACAAAACCAAGTTGCAAGTTTCAAACCAGATACGAAAATAAAACTCTCAATTGAGCGAAACAAAAAGAATATTACCCTTGACATTGTTTTAGGGAATAGAACTGCATTGGCTTCAAGTTTAGAAAAGAAAGTCTTTAAAGGTCTAGAATTAGCCAATATAACACCAAAACTAAGTAAACAATATAGATTGGCCTCTGGAACTGCGGGTGTGCTTATTCGAGCTGTGAAGATAAAAAGTAAAGCTGAAAAAGTAGGCTTTCAACCAGGAGATGTTATTATTCAAATAGAAGACATGGAAATTAAAAATGTCAAAGATATTCAAAAAGCTGTTGAGATGAGTAAAAATCAACATAAACGAATATACGTCAATCGATATGGACGAGTATTGTTACTTGTCATGAAATAAAAAGGATTAAACATCATAAAAGTATTAATGATTGAAGATGATTTAGAACTTGCAGATATTATCACAAGGTATTTAAGCTCATTTAATATAGAAGTAACCAACATTGATAGCCCCATTCTTGGGCTATCAACTCTACGAACCAAGAAAGACTTTGAATTACTCATTTTAGATCTAACGTTACCTGAAATGGATGGATTAGAACTAATCCCTGAAATTAGAAAGATTTCGACTATTCCCATCATAATCTCTTCCGCACGTGATGATATTTTGGACAAAGTCATGGGATTAGAACGTGGTGCAGATGATTATCTTCCAAAACCATACAATCCAAGAGAACTAGAAGCCAGAATCAAAGTTATTTTAAAAAGACTCAGTACAGCTTCCACAGCAAATGAATCAAAAGAAGAGTTAAACAAACTCTTTTATTTAAAACAAGAAGATATGCAAATATCTTTTAAAGATAAAAAGTTAAGTCTTACTCTTGCTGAATATGATATTTTGAAACTACTTATTCAAAAAAACAATGGAGTTGTTGCACGTGAAGATTTCATCTATGATAGTGATCATATTGAAGATGACAGCAGTCTAAAAAACATTGATGTTATGATTTCAAGAATTAGAAACAAGATATCAGATATTGATGCATCAAGTACCTTTATAAAATCTGTTCGAGGAATTGGATACCAGCTTATACAATGAAAAATATTTCTATCTCAACGTTTATAAATATCGTTTTTATCATGGCCTTCACCTCTATTACTGCAGTTTTTGTTCTGTTTTTAGAGTTTGATAAAGAAAAACACATTTCAAGCCAACAGCAACGATACTCACTCATTGCAGATAGTTTTCTATCAAAATTTCAATTCTTTCCATCTGCGGAAGATTTGCAGAAACTTTATAATCAACTTTTAGTTGAACCCATTGAAGAAAAAGCTGAAAAAGATGAAATTGAAAAGAAATTTGAAATATTTTATGAAAGAGATACATTTTTAGGAAAAATGAAAGTCTATCATGAAAAAGATACCTTTTATATTTATATCAAACAATTAAGTTATAACTTGATGTTAAAAGATTTAAAGCCAAAAGTCTTTAACAGTGAAATTGCTTTTTCCATATATATCTTTTCTGTTATTGTATTTATCCTTTTATATCTAATTTTGAGAAAAAAATTACTCCCTCTAAAAATTGTACATGATAAAATTGAACTGTTTTCCCATGGAGATACGAGTGTGAAGATAGGTCTTGATTCAACAGATGAAATAGGTGCTATTTCCAAAAGTTTTGATGAAGCAATTGTTTATATCAACAATTTAACCAACTCGAAAAATCTGTTTATGAGAAATATGATGCATGAGTTAAAAACGCCAATTGCTAAAGGAATGATAATAGCTGAAACTATTCCTGATGATTTTCAGGATAAAGCTATGTTACAACGTGCTTTTGAACGAATGAATAATATTATCAAAGAATTGGCAACGGTTGAAAGAGTATCTTCCAATACAATGACCGTTCATAAATCGACACATACCTTTGAAGAGCTATATTCACATACCTTAGATATATTAATGAGCAATGACAACTTAATACATACAAACATTAAAGACTTTGAACTCACCATCGATCACTCACTATTTATTATTGTTTTAAAAAACCTTTTAGATAATGGAATCAAATTTAGTACTACTAAAGAGATTGTGTTAAAAGCAACTCCTCTTCAAATAACAGTTATTTCTTGTGGAGATGAATTAAAACATGATTTAGATTATTATACGCAACCTTTTTCTCAAGAAGAAAAAAGAAGTGATGGTTTTGGATTGGGATTGTATATTGTGCAAACTATTTTAGATCTTCACCAGTTTAAATTTGTGTATAAATACAAAGCAGGATATAACCACTTTATTATTAAACTCAAACAGGGCAAATAGAGCCCTAAATGAAAGTTACTTGCTACTTATTTATGAAAGTCGATGAATAGAGTCATATATTTCTTTACCGTCTCATATTTACCTTTAATGGTATTTTCTTCTTTATAATTTAAGTTCTCGAAAGTATAAAAATCACCCGTCTCTTCTAAATGACTGGTACTCATTCCAATTTTAGGTCTCATATAAATTTTAGTTGTTGGTACTTCTTTATCTAATAATGGTACGATTTCCAAAGCCCCATCGCCTAGACATAATGGCTTTTTTACACGTGCTGATGCAAGAGAAAAAGAGGTCACACCAGGAATAACTTCACTATTTTCATATAGCTCTTTTTCTTGAACTTCAAGAATATTTAATAAGTAATATACAGTACTATATACTGCACTATCTCCTAAGGTTACAAAACTAACTGTATTGTGGTCATTTAAACTATCCAATAAAATATCCACTTGTTTTTGCCAAGCCTCTTGGGTAAAATTCATGGGTGCGTACACAGGTACAATTGGTTTATCAAAACCAAATTCATCCATAAGATTTTTGATAATTTTGTAAGTCATAGATTTATCAAAAGAGTTGTCTTTACTTTTAGTGGGAACACATATTACATCTGAATTTTTTAACGCTCTTAATGCTTTAATAGTTACTAGTTCAAAATCTCCAGGTCCTAAAGAGACCATGTATAACTTCTTATTCTGCATTATAGACCTTGGCCATTATTTGATTCCAATCTTTATTAAAATTTCTTCTTACAAAGTTTACTTTGTGCGGTACCGTACATTTAGAACAGTCTTGGTGGATACCTTTTTTTGCTTTCATTTGCCCACCATTTTTATGATTAATACTACAATAACTCAATATTTCACTGTCATCATTGTTTAATCTAAAATAAGGGCACCCACATGAAAAACAATTTAAAGTTTCCATATCGTGGCATTTTTTGTCTCTTTCATATAAAGGACAAAAATCAGGCTCTTTTTCTTTCATGTTTTCAAAATCAAAATACTGAATGATTTCTTCATCACTCATATCAACCAAACGATCAATAATTTCTTTATGTTTAGAAGCGTGATCTCGCATCCAATCAAAATATGTCATATTATTACTCCTACAGCTACAATAAGTAGCATTAACAAATCAAATCTATTTCTAAGACTGATTGCTTTTAAAACATTATTTCGGCTAATGGTTTCATTTCCATCACCAAAATAAGGTTTGTCTTTTACTTTTCCAAAATATGATGTGGGTCCACCCAGTTTAACATCCAACACACTTGCCATTGCAGCAATTGGATAACCAGCATTTGGACTATCATGAAGCTTACCATATTTAAAACTGTCAATAAATGCTTTATAATCCCAAAAGAAAATAGCAATTAGAAATGCAGTAATTTTAGCTGGAATATAGTTTAATACATCATCAAGTATGGCAGAAAACTTACCAAACTTTTCGTACTTTTCATTTCTATATCCAACCATTGAATCCAAAGTATTCACAGCTTTATAAATAAACAACCCACTTATACCAAAAAAAAGCAAATAAAACAATGGGGCAACCACTCCATCACTTAAATTTTCAGCATATGTTTCAATACAGGCTTTATTTACATCATTTAAAGTCATATCTTTTGTGTCTCTGCTCACCAACATAGAAATGGCTTCTCTTGTATTGGTACTATACATCACGCCATAAACACTGTCATATAACATACGAGATGCAATTCCAGTTGAAGCTATAATCGCTAAAAGAATATGATTTGTAATAAGAGCTTCAAGGATTGAAGTTATTGCAAAAACAAAAATCAATAAAGACACAGTTAGTATACTACCTCGGAGAATAGAGTTTTGATAAAACTTTTTTTCAAACCAAGAAATAAAATCTCCCATAAAAATTACAGGATGTTTGATAAATGAAAACTCACCAAAGATTCGATCAATAAAAAATGCCATCAATACTATGTCAAGAAACACTATCAAGTATCCTTTTTACATCCAAACTTTCTTTAATCGTATCAACAAAGGTTTTGATTTTATTTTTCTTGTATTCTTGAAAGTTGAAATCCACATAATTGTGATTAAGGCTTTTAAAATATTCATTTGTAAAATTATCATTATCAAAGATACCGTGAATAAAAGCACCTTTTATATGATCTTTTTCATAAAATAGTTGATGTTTTTTGGACACCCCATTATGAATTTCAAAACCATCTAAAAGCAGACCAAAAAGATCATAGCTGCTATTTTTTAATATTTTTTGCTCCTGAAAATAAATTTCATCTTCAATAAAACCCAATCCACTCTCTTTTTCATGCTGTTCATTTTCGATATTCTTATCATCAATGATATTATTAAACATCATTTGATAGCCACCACAAATACCGTAAATCGCTTTAGTTCTTTTTTTAAGCGCTTCAAATAAACCTGTTTTTTTTAGCCATTTTAAATCTGCAATGGTTGATTTAGTCCCAGGAAGTATGACCAAGTCATAAACTTCAAGATTAGCAGCCCCTGAAATAAAATCCACATACACCTCATCGTTTGCAATTAAAGGTTCTATATCATTGTAGTTACTCATTTTAGGAAATTTTATTACAGCCACATGAAGTTTTGGATTAGCTTTTACTTGCGAATAATTCATCAAACTGGCAGAATCTTCAAAGCCAAGATTAAAAGGAATATAAGGGACAACACCCAGAACGGGAAGATTGAATCTGTCTTGGATGATGTTAATACCTTCTTCAAATAAAGTTAAATCTCCTCTAAATTTATTGATGACTACTCCAATGACATTCTTTTTTAGCTGTTCGGATAATAAAGCATAAGTTCCATAAATTGAGGCAAAAACACCACCTTTTTCAATATCAGCCACAAGAATTATTTTTGTATTAAAAGTACTTGCCACATAAGTATTTGCCAAATCTTTGTCCATTAAGTTAAGCTCTACAGGGCTACCAGCACCTTCAGCAACTATAATATCATATTTACTTTGTAGATATTCGAAGTTCTTTTTTACAATTGGTTTGAGAGCATCTATTTCTTTATAATACTGTCTAGGAGTCGTTGTCTTAAGTACTTTTCCATCCACTACAATTTGACTACGTCCATTTCCTTCAATTTTCAATAACACTGGATTCATATGATAAGTAGGTTTTACATTGATAACTTGAGCTTGAAAATACTGGGCTATTCCTATTTCACTTCCATCTTCACATACTTTTGAATTATTGGATACATTTTGCGCTTTAAACGGTACCACTGAATATCCATGTTCTTGTAATATTTTGGCGATAACAAAGGTCAGAGTTGATTTTCCCGAATCTGAGCTGGTACCAAATATACTGATACTATTCATAGATTAACATTTTCAATAGGTATAGAAATTTCATATTTTATACGTGTCACATCTGGCCTTATATTAGTGAGAAGTTTTTTTTGATTTTACACAAAATATCACTAAAAAGTACTTAATTCAATTGTTTCGATTAAGGAGGTTATGATATTATAATGTCTTATTGAAATCTATTTATGAAAATATTAATATTTTATATTATACACTGAAAAAAGGAATTTTATTATGGAAGAGACACAATACATCACAAGCATCAATGGGGTTAAAATACCCTATCTAATTTATGGAACAGCATGGAAAAAAAACTACACTGCTTTTATGGTTGAAAAAGCCGTACAAGAAGGATTTTTTGGAATTGATACCGCTGCTCAACCCAAACATTACAATGAAGCAGAAGTTGGGATTGCACTTAATAATTTGAAAGAACAAGGTATCAAAAGAGAGAGTTTATATTTACAAACAAAATTCACTCCTTTATCTGGACAAGACCCAAGTTCAATACCTTATGATAAAAACCTTCCAATAGAAGTTCAAATTTTTCAATCTTTTGAAAACTCTAAAAAGAATCTTCAAACCTCATATGTGGATACCTTAATACTTCACTCTCCCATTGACCCCTACCCTGTTATGTTAAGAGCGTGGAAAGCCATGGAGAGTATTCAAGAAGCAAAAGGTGCATTGCAGTTAGGAATTAGTAATTGTTATGACTTAGATTTTCTAAAACAACTGTGCAAAGATGTTTCTATCAAACCTGCAGTTGTACAAAATAGATTTTATCAAGAGACTAATTATGATAAAGAATTACGTGCTTGGTGTGCACAAAATGATATTATTTACCAAAGTTTTTGGACTATAACCGCAAACCCACATATCTTATCAAGTGATACAGTTGAAGGAATTGCACAAACACATAGTAGAACACCCGCCCAAGTACTCTTTAGATATCTTAATCAATCGGGAGTAACTCCATTAACAGGAACCACATCCAAAACTCATATGAGACAAGATTTAAGTATTTTGGATTTTGAGCTCTCGCCCCTTGAGTTAGAAAAAATAACCACTCTTTTAAGTTAATATATCTACAATTAAAACCTATAGTCTAAGGATGTGATAGATATCTTTTCATTTATGAAAGGATCTATCACCGCATGGATATCTTGAATTTTATATTGCAGAGGAAAACCTATCTTGGAATTCTTAGCAGTACTTTCTAATATATAAAAAGGTTTCTTATTCACATATAACGCTTTTTTATTTCTTAATTTTTCATTCATACCTACCACAATAAAAACATGTTCAGGAACAAATACAAAATAAGCTTCATAACCTTGTGCATGTAACATTGAAATAAGAAGATTACTTTTATCATCACAATCCCCATAATTGTTTTCGATGACATTTTTACCACTTCTTGCTATTGAGTTATTTATTTTATAAGGAATGACAGAGACATAATCAAGCATGTGTTGAACTTCACACAGAGCTGTAGTACAGTTTTTCGTTATTTTAACAGATAAGTCTTTTGTAAACTTATCGGTTCTTATTTGATTGATATAGGTACCACCATCTATAGTGATAAATTTCTTATCCACCAAAAAAAATGATACATAAGAAATATACACCAAAGCGAATAGGAATAAGCCTATGAGAACTTGCGAAAAACGATGTAGATATTTATTGTCAAATAACATCTAGTCTTTTTTATACTTCATTAGTTAATTACTCTTTTAACCGATGCTACATCATTACCATTTTTAATGATTCTAACTCGCTCCCCTACAGCAAAATTTGTACCTTTAGAAATGACAACGATATCTTTTCCAGAGTCTAAAGTAACAACCAGTTCTTGTGCCTCTTTTTTATTCAGCTCTTTTCCCGCAACGCCACCTACAACTGCACCTCCCAGAGTAGTTAAAGTTTTACCACTTCCTCTTCCCATCGTTGAACCTAACACACCACCAATAACTGCTCCTAAAACAGTACCCAAACCTTCGCCTTCAATGGCGACATACCTGACTTCTATGATATCACCAACAAGAATCTCTTTAATTTGACTATAGTCTTTTCCACTATAAGTTGGAGTTCCAGAATTGGTACAGCCTGTAAAAATCAATAATACAACAAGAGAGATAAGTGTAAGAAACTTGTTCATAATCTATCCTTTATTATGCTAATTTTAACATAAAGATTATTGAGTAAAACTAAGAAATTGAAATTAATGCAAGTTGTAATTGTTTGAGATTTTTTTCACTTTTTACAGCAATTCGAACATAGGAACTATCCAAAAAATCGAAGTTTGAACAATCTCTGATGAGTATTTTATAAGGAAGTAATTTTTCTTGAAATTGTGAAGCTGTCATATTTTTAAGTTGTGCCAAAATAAAATTGGCATTGGAGTCAAATACTTTTAAAAACAAAGAAGACTCTCTTAATATCCTATCTAGAAAAATGCTGTTTTTGGCATTAATGGATTTGGAGATACTTCTAAAACTTTTGTCATTAAGAGCTTCTTGTAAATATATAGAATCAAAGTGGGATAGTTTCCACATAGGTTCATTTTTTTTCAACTCAGATATATTTTTTTCACTTGAAAGTAAAGCCCCAATTCTAATACCTGCACTACTATAAAACTTTGTCATGGATTTTAAAATATATAACTTATCATACTCTTTGATATATTTTATCATGGACTCCCCATTGGTAAAATCCAAAAAAGATTCATCCACTAAAATAGTACAGTTTTGACTCATCCAATATTGCATTAAAATATTGATATCATACAATTGACCATCAGGAGTTGAAGGATTCACAAAAATTACAAAACTATTTTCTTCAACAATCTGTTCAAGAATATTTAATCTATTTATATGTGATATTTTATAAGAAAACAATCCTGCTGCTTTTTTATATTCTAAATAAGCAGGTGAATATAATGTACAGTGTTTTAGATTTAGATGTCTAAATAGTGAGAAAATAGCACTACTTCCCCCATTAAAAAGTTCAAATTCATTGACTTCAACTTTATAGTTTGAGGCAATGGTTTCATAGAGTTTTTTATAAGAAGGGTAGGCAGAAATATCAAGTTCATTAAAGTCCACATTTATTTGTGGTTTAATGAAGTTGATATTAGAAGAGAGGTCTATTACTTCGTTTACATCACAAGCTAATTGTTGTGCGAAGCTTTCAACATCTCCTCCATGTGAATATTGATTCACACAAGAAGACCAAGATTTAGTAGTAAAATTTCAGTAATTACAATTGAAAATCCAATACAATCTCCATTGACAAAACCAAATTTTGCATCTAGTTTATATAAAAGAACCAACATCAAAGCAATTGCAAAAAATGTAAAAAGTAGTACATGTGCAACATCTAATGGAAAAGCCAATAAACTCAAGTAAAATACCGTTGCAAAAAAGATTAATCCAAAACCAGCAGAAAGACTTAATCGAATGGTATATTCACCACCTCTTTTAAAATCAAATACTCCAAGTCCTACAATACCTGCATATCGGCTTAATACAATAGCTGCAAGAAACATTGAAGCACTATCATTAATCAGTAAATACGTAATAGCTGCAAGTTTAAGTGCCACAATAACAGTAGTCCCCACAGCACCCACAGCACCCACTTGAGGTTCTTTCATAACAGCACTTACATCTTTACCACTTAAAGATGCAAACCACGCGTCAATAACATCACTCACTGCTTCTAAGTGTAAAAAACCATATAAAGATACATATAAAGCTGCAGAGATGAAAGCAGCGTAAGAAACAGCTACATATGAAGATAAAATACTAAAAAACAATACAGAAATCAGTCCTAACACAAAACCTACAAAAGGCATTGTAAATAACATCACATTGTAAAATTCTTTATTGGGAGTAAATCGTTTAGCACCTATTGGTAATACAGAGAAAAATGAAAAACTTTGTAAAAAACCATTTAATATATTTGAACCTTTTTCAGGTTGAACTTCTTCTTGACTCATTTAATTCTCCTTTGGATTCCATAATTAACTTGATAAACTTCATCACATAAAGAGGCGATTTCTTGACCTATTATTCCACTCAAGTCAACAAACCTTCGGCTTATCTTGTCAAGTGGTATTATACCACTTGATACGTCATTCAGAATAAAAATCATATTGTTTTTACTCTTAAGTAACTTTTGTATTTCATATCTCAACACTTCTTCTTCTTTTTCCATATTGTTAAGAATCCACATGGATACACAATCCATCAAATAAGTTTCGTCATCTTCAAGTTTTGAGAAAACATCATGCCCTTCTTCAATGGTGATAAAATCATCTCTTCGTTCAATTTGATGGTTTTTAATTCTTTTTTTCATTTCACTATCATTATAGGTATCTAAATATGTTGCAATGTAAAATGGTGTTTTCTCACCTGAGATTTCTAGAGTTTTTTTAATTGATAAGGAGGTCTTGCCAGATTTCTGACCTCCAAAATATAGTATTTTCATTTTTAACCTAAGTTGAGTATATTTTTAATTCCACTAAACATGATTTGAGCAGAAATAGCAGAAACAAATAGTCCAGTTATTTTTGAGATAACTACAAGACCTTGTCTTCCAATTAGTTTTTCAATATGAGTTGAAAGATATAACATCACTCCAACCGTACAAACAGAGCAAACCAAAGCAATACTACCTAAGGTAAGTTCTAAGAAAGAGTTGAACTCAGCACCCATAACCAGTAAAATACCAATGGTACCAGGTCCTATTACTATAGGAATAGCCAAGGGCACAACAGCAATATCGCCTATATTTTTTTCACCCACTTCTTGTTTACTCTTAGTCCCTCGTACCAGTTCAACTGCACTTAAAAATAACAGCGCGCCAGCACCTATTCTAAAAGCATCCAAAGTGATTCCAAAAATTGCAAAAATATGTTTACCAAAATATAATAAGACCAAACAAGAAATAATTACAGCAATAGTCACTTTAATACTTAAAGCACCTTTTTCTTTTTTGCTGGCATCTTGAGTCATAGTTAAAAAAACAGACAACACAAAAAAGGGCGTCATAATAAAAAACATTTTTAAATATACTGAGAGAAAAAAAGAAAAAACATCCATGATTTATCCTAAAAAATTTTCAACTTCTTTAATTATTTGCTCTCCATTAAGACCATTTATCAAGCCATAACATAAAGCACCACCAGCTCCAACACCCTCTTTGGCTTCACCTTTATCATACAGTTTTAATGCAGGATGTTCACTTTTTTCAAAATCAAAATTTGCACTATAGGCATTTATTGGAAAATCCAATAGTTCTAATAGACCTTTAATATTAGAGTGTTCATCTTCATTTAACCATTTTGTTGTACATAAAGCCAAATTAGAAGAATCTAACTCTCCTCCCATATATTTAACAATGGCATTGGCAAGTAATAATACTGCTGCCATTTGCGTGCCACCCGCTAAAATGAGTTTTGTGTTGGTACTTGAGTTTCCTAAAACAAAACCAGCATTAAATATTAACATATTATCAGCTACCTTGCCAATTTTTTCAAATAAATCGTCACCATCTTTGATATTATCTAAAGCTTCTTGTATGGTTTGGTTTTTGATAGAATTGGGAACATCCTTAAATGAGCTTGAAAACTTCCCATCACAATTATATCCAATAGCCAGTGTAGTTGCATAAGCAGTTGTTGTACCAGCTGGTACACTCTCCCCTAAAATAATATAATCATCTTTACATTCATAAGATTTTCCAAACTCTACACCTTTTTGAAAAACATCCATGGCATTTATTTGAGCACCTTTGTGAATAGCTTCACTTGGTTTTAAATCAAATTCATGGATTTTAAAAAAATCTAGTTCTGGTTTTTGACTCATGCCTAAATCCAAAAGTTCAATATTTTTAAAAGGTTTTAACACATGTACCGCTCGCGTAATTAATGCGGGAGTGGGAACACCTTTTGGAGTTTCAGCAAGATTTTCTAAACTACGCACCTCACCAGAACAGACAAATTCGCTGTCAAGGGTGGGTGTTAGATGAATAAGACCAGGAACGCCTGCTTGGGTAATTCCTTTTATGTCTAAAGTTTTTGTGGTACTTAAACTCAATAGCAAAGAAGCCTCTTTACCTCTTAGAAATTCTAGATAATCACTTGAACCCAAGATGGTATTGATGTTTGAATTAAATCCCACTTTTCGCAATCTCTTCTTTGATATTTTGTAAAATTATTTTTTGGACATCTTTGATTTCAATTAAATTAAATCGATCTGCTTCAGTGATAGTTGGAACTACAGTTACTTCAAAGTCACCGCTTAAATCATCTCTAATTTCAAACATGTCTTTTTCATAATGATTTCCACTTACAAGTAACATTGGAATAATCTGTACTTTTTTCACGCCATCTTTTTTCATGTTTCTAATAATCGTTTCTTTCATGGCATAAAAAGGAAATGATCCTTCCAATGAACAAGCATAATTGGATGCACCAATTTCTTCTAGAAACTGATGAGCATAAGTAATAGAGTCAATTCCTTGGGTTTCTAGTCTTGGTGTTCCATGTATAATATATAAGTTTGCAGTTTCTTCTTTGGTTACAGCATCATCCAAGTTTTTTAAAAATAAAGTACTCTCTTTTGTTTTGGTTAAAATGGCATCAGTATATCTGATGTGAGACAGTGAGAATTGATTAAAACCATTTACGATATTTTGTAAAACAGCATGTTCATCTGTAGGGAAAAGGTTGATTGAACTTACAATAATATGTTTGTAACCCATCATATCAACATCTGCTAATACTTGTGGTAAGTTTTTGTAATCAAGACCTTCTTTAATCACATACTTTAATACCATTCTAGAACTAAAAGATAAAAACACATCTGTTTTGGGATATGTCTCTTCAACCAATTTTTTTAAATCCAAATATTTTTGTTGCTCTATAATAGATCCAAAACAAGATAAAATAATCGCTCTATCTCTTTTATAATGTCTATATCTTTTCATTCTTTTACCTTCTTGTCTTTGTAGTATTTTTATAGTGTTTTACATACAGAGATGAGATACACCTCTGTATGTAAATAGTTAGTCTTTTGTAATTGTAGAATATAATCTTTTTTCAAAAAGTGGTGTTGATTTTAATTGAGAGAAGCTTTTTGCTAAGGCTAAAATTGCCAAGTCTAAAACTGGTTCAATTAATATAACAGACATATATGCTGCACCAAATAATGCCACAGAACTTAATGCTTCAGCACCAAACCCTTGTCCGTAAACTGCCCAAAATGCAACCCATAGTACAATACCTGCTTGGTATGTAGTTGAAAGCTTAAGTGCTTGTACATAAGATAAGTCTTTGTACGCTGTATTTGGAGAAACAATTTTTTTAGCTAAGGCAGACATAGCAATTAATGGAATGATTAATGTCGTTACATTCATACCGTATTGTGGTAAGTCAAATTGTGCGAAAAATACACCCTGAACCAATAATCCAAGTGCCAATCCAATAGCCGCAGGAGCAATCCCAAATAGTAAAAATATAGTTGAACCCATAATTAAATGTACTTCAGATACCCCAATTGGGTGATGAG
>MAAG01000004.1 GCA_002163065.1 Arcobacter sp. 31_11_sub10_T18 | reverse complement strand
GCAAGTGAATACATTATATAATGTTATAATCTTTATACCAAAGTTAATAGAGGAAGTATCGTGAGAATTCTACTTATTTTATTGCTACTAAAATTCTCTTTATTATGTAATCAAACAATTATAAATAATGCAAATCAAAAAAACGTGGTTTTTATAAATCCTGGAAAGTCAAATGAAGTTTTTTGGCTTAATGTTAGCAAATTTATGCAAGCATCTGCAAATGATTTTGGATTTGACCTCAAAATCATTTATGCACAAAGAAATCATTTTAAGATGATTGAAATTATGAATGACATAGTTAATCAAAAAACTAAACCTGACTTTTTAATAATAGTTAATGAAAATAATATGGCAGATAAACTATTAAAGATTAGTCATAAACACAAGATTAAAACCATGTTGATCTTAAATGATTTGTCAAAAAAACAAAAAAATGAGCTTGGTCAACCTCGCGAATATTTCCCTTATTGGATTGGAACTATCATTCCTGATAATATTCAAGCAGGTTATCTAATAGCCACAAGTCTAATCAAAAACTCAAAAAAGAAGCATATAAATATGATTGCTCTAAATGGTGATGAATCAACATTTGCAGCAAGACAAAGATACAAAGGTCTTAAAAAAGCTTTAAATGAGAACCCTCATGTTAATCTTTATCAAAAGTTTATAGCTGATTGGAGAGAAGATATTTCAGAAAGTATAATGAAAAGAGCATTACTAAGATATCCTCAAACAGATGTGATTTGGGCTTCAAATGATCCCATGGCAATAGGGGCAATTAATATAAAAAATAAGCAGAATAGGAAAATATTGGTAAGTGGCTTAAATTGGTCCCAAGATGCTTTACTTGCAATAAAAAAAGATGATATGGTGGCTTCTGTAGGTGGCCATTATATGATTGGCGGTTGGGCTATGGTTTTATTATATGATTCTATCAATGGAAAGGATTTTATGGAAGAATCCGTAGAGTTAAAACAAAATATTTTTGGAATAATTGACAAGTCAAATTACGCAAACTATCAAAAATACTTTAAGGATGAGGATTTTGAACAAATTGATTTTACAAAATTTTCTAAAACAAAAAATGATAATCTAAAAAAATACAACTTTTCTTTAGAAGAAATCTTTAAGCAGTTAAATGATGATTAGAATTTTATTCATAACAATTTTTTGTAACTTGTTTCTTTTCTCAAGTCATAAAGTTATCACAGAAGAAGAATGGCATCAAAGTACTTCTAAGATAAAACTAGAAAAGCAACTAAAACATATAGTTACAGTTTCTAAAAAACCTATTTTTCACTTGAGGATTGATCTTTTAGAAGATGTAATTGCTCCTTTGGTTGATTCCCCAGAAATCAAGGCTGTCATCATTACAGATAATTTTTCTAAAATTCCATTTTTAACTGCATATAAAGAAAAAAATGAGATTAGAATTGAACTGGATAAAAAGGGAAAAGAGCTGGATGTTTCGCAGTACTTTATTTTAGAATCAAAAATAATTTATGAAAATACACCAATTGCAAGTGTAACTCTTTATATATATAGAAATAAGATACATATTCCAGATAAAAAAGATTTCATGACCCCTATAAATTTAAGTAGAGAAGAATTTTCATATTTAGAAGAAAAAAAGACACTCAAAATATGTGCTATTCCCAATGCTTTACCATACGAAATGATAGATGAGAACAACAAACACTTAGGAATATTCTCAGATATTAGAAAATTAATAGAAAAAGAAATACATACAAATATAGCAATTGTTAAAACTTCATCATTTACTGAAGCTATATCTTATATTAAAGAAAGAAAATGTGATATATTAACTGGTGCAATGAAAACACCTGCCAGAGTAGTTTTTTTAAATTTCACGCAACCTTATCTAAGAGAACCTTTAGTAATAGCAACAAATAATAAAAAGATATTCATAAATAGTGTCAGTGAGTTATTTCATAAAAAAGTAGGAATAACTAAAGGATATGCTTTTTTTCAAGAATTAAAAAATAAATATCCTAATATCTATTTTGTGGAAGTAAAAGATGCAATGGATGGTTTAGAAAAAACACAGAACAATCAACTGTTTGCTTATATTGATACCCTACCAAGTATAAGCTATAACATACAAAACCAACTGTTTACAAATCTAAAGATATCGGGAAAGCTTGAGCAATATATTGAGTTTAGGACAGCATCCCGATCAGATGAGCCAATCTTAAATTCAATTTTGCAAAAAGCTCACAATTCAATAAGTCAAAATACAAAAGAATCCATATTAAAAAAGTGGTCAGAGGTAAAAATAAAACAAACTGTTGATTATCACCTTCTACAAGAAATAACCGTACTATTTATTACTATTTTAATACTAACATTTTTTTGGACGAGAAAATTATCTCGAACAAATAAAAAATTAGAAAAAGTAACTATTGATTTAGAAGTAGAGCATCAAAAAGCTGTAAAATATGCTAATGAATTACAATCAACGGTCCATGAACTGGAAGTTTCGAATCAAAAGCTTAAAGTTTTAGCTTCAACTGACTCTATGACGGGACTGTTTAATAGAGGTTATTTCAAGAAAACCTCCAAACATTTTTTCTCTTTAGCAAAAAGAAATCAAACTGATTTATCAGTTCTTATTTTAGATATTGATAATTTTAAAAATATAAATGACACCTATGGTCATCATATCGGAGATGAAGTCATAATTGCTCTTGCTAAAAATATAAAAAATCTTCATAGAGAAAGTGATTTAAGTTGTCGGTTTGGTGGTGAAGAATTTGCAATATTATTACCAAGTACCACTATTGAAAATGCATTATTACTTGCAGAAAAAATAAGAGTTGAAACGGAAAATATTAAAATACTACTTGCAAATAATGAGGTTTTACAATTCACCATTAGTATTGGGGTATCACTTATCCATGTTGAAAATGAAAATGATATAGAAGACTCTATCAAAAGAGCTGATAAAGCACTTTATGAAGCAAAAAAAAGTGGTAAAAATAAAGTTTGTGTTTACAATTGATTATATTATAACAAAGTTTTTGATTGACAATTTTACTAATGGGAAAGTATAAGTAAACGTTATTAAAGTTATATTGTACTTAATAAGAGAATATACGATCAG
>MAAG01000151.1:2620-2808 GCA_002163065.1 Arcobacter sp. 31_11_sub10_T18 | reverse complement strand
TAACTACTGAGTTACCAAAAGCAATTAAAAATTCAAAGCCAAAAGGTACAACCACGTAGTAAGAAAAACTTGCACCAACTAAAAACATTAAGGTTGCAAAAAATACAAAAGGTAATGCCAACTTTTTTTCATGGTCATATAAACCAGGAGCTATAAATAACCATAGTTGCCAAAATATAACAGGAAGT
>MAAG01000151.1:0-2545 GCA_002163065.1 Arcobacter sp. 31_11_sub10_T18 | reverse complement strand
CTAGTACCTTCAGGTAATACAGCTTTTGCTGGTGCCATCATCCATTCTAATATTGGCTCATATACTGCAAAACAAGCAAAAAATGTCACTATAAGGGTAATCCCTGAAATAACGAGACGTTTTCGCAAATCTGCTATATGAGGTTTTATATCTTCAAACATTAAACTGTCTCACTTTTATTTTCATCATCAAAATTTACTTTAAATTTATTTGCTGCTTCATTGACATCAGTAGTTGTGACTTCTTCTACAGCATTTTCAGACTTACTCTCTTTGACTTTCTTTGTTTTGTTTAGAACTTTTTTCTTTTTTTTCTTTTTAGGTTTTTGCTCTAGTTCTTCATTTTCATCTACGTCATCATCAACAATATCTTGTGAGTTATTATCTTCTAATAAGGATTTTGAATCAAAACCTAAATTGTCAATTTTCATACTACTTTTAGTATCATCAAACTGAGATTTAAATTTATTTGCTTCTTCTTTCATTTGAGAAATTTGCAATTCCTCATCTAAAGTGGACTTTGCATCGTCTAAACTGCCTTTGAGTTTTTTAAACATTTTCGCGATATCAACCATTGCTGATGGAAGTTTATCAGGTCCTAGTGCGATAATTGCAACAACTGCAACAAGAAAGATTTCCATAAAACCCATACCAAACATATAATTACTCCAGATTTTTAAATAATCAATTAAGGCTGAGATTTTACCTAAGTTTTGATAAAATCTCCTCATAATATCAAATCAAAAAAGAAGTGATTATTTACTAATTGATTGGGTACAAGTTTTAACAGGAAAAAAATATGAAATTATTGGTATTACTAATTATAGGTATCGTATTATTTTTTATAGCTAGAAACTATAAAACAGAAAAATACGAAAACATTAAACTGAATATAAAAGAAAAATTTGAAGGTGATTTATATAATCACGAAGCAGGACTTCTAATTGCTTTGATGGCAAAAGTATCAAAAGCCGATGGAAATGTCTGTGAATTAGAAGCAGAACTTTTAAAACATACTTTTACAGATATCTCCTCACACTTTGAGAATACAGAAGAGATAAGAGAAAAATTAAAAAAAATATATAACGTGGAAAAAGAAAGTTTTGATAATACCATTGTAATTTGTGAAAAATTGCTTCAAGTTACAAGAAGTGATTATGGAAAACGTCTTAAAATAATGGAGTATTTAATCAATCTTGCTTTTATCGACAATGATTTTTCAGATGCAGAATTTATGATTACTGAAGATATTGCCAAAGCATTAAAAATTAAACCAGCTGATTTTGAAAAGATTATCAATGCCTTCAAAACATTTTATGCAAATCAAGCTAATAATGCAGCTATTACAATTGAAGATGCTTATAAAACATTGGGTGCACAGCAAGGTGACGATATGAGTACGGTGAAGAAAAAGTATAGAGAATTGGTTCGAAAACATCATCCTGATATTGTTACTGGTCAAGGTGCAAGTCAAAGTATTATCGAAGAAGCAACTAAGAAACTTCAAGAGTTTAATGAAGCTTACGAGCTGATCAAAAAAAATAATAAATCATAATAGGTGTAACTTTGACGAAAAATGTAAAGAGTAAAAAGTTCCATAATTCCTGTGTGGTTTGTACCTGCCGAAATGTAACACTTGGCGAAATTGTCCATGCAATTAAAGAACTGGGTGCGAAAGATTTGGAAAGTATTGAAAAATTAACTGAAGCTGGAAATTCTTGTGGATCTTGTAAAAGTCCCCAGCATGATGTGGGAGAAGAAAAGATGGAATTATATATATCTCAAATATTGGAAAAGTTTGTAAAATGAGAAAAAACATTGAAAATGAAATAAAAGAGCTAATTGTCACAAACAAAAATGATGCAATTGAAATAAATCCAAATTTACTTCAATATTTTACAGAAGAGGAACTCATCGCTATTAGAGATGATTTATTAAAGAAAAAATCGAATTTTAGAGAAGAAAATGCACCTTGGTTGGTTGAGCTTTATGAAAACACAAAAAAAGATTAGTTAGAATATACAAAACTAAAATAGAAATTAATATAAGGAACTAATTTGATCAACTGGCAAGTAATAAAAGAGCAACTAATACAATTTTTAAAAGACGAATTAAATAAAACAGGACTGAAAAAAGTCACTGTTGGAATAAGTGGTGGTCTAGATTCAGCAGTAGTAGCTGTTTTATGTAAAGAGGCCTTTGGTGATAATATGAGTGGCGTGCTTATGCCTTCTCAATATTCTAGTGATGCTAGTGCAAAAGATGCTATTGAACTGTGTAAGAAATTTAATATTACGTATGAGACAGTTGAAATTGCACCTATGGTTGAAGCTTATTCTCCACATATGAATGGGGACAAACTCAGAATTGGTAATTACAGTGCAAGAGTTCGAATGTCTGTGTTATATGATATCTCAGCACGTGATAGCTCAATTGTCGTGGGTACAAGTAATAAAAGTGAAATCTTATTAGGCTATGGAACTATTTATGGCGATGTGGCTTGTGCTATTAACCCAATTGGTGAGATGTACAAAAGTGACGAATTT
>MAAG01000106.1 GCA_002163065.1 Arcobacter sp. 31_11_sub10_T18 | reverse complement strand
TTCCCGTTCTTGGCATAAACTGCCAAACACCTGCCGCACTAACGGCTGATCTAGCAGATAGATTTAAATAAGATTCTGCCATGGCAAGATAAAGAAAAGAGGATGGCATTCCTTCTTCTCTTAAAATTGCTTTTATTTTTGGGACAAAAAGTGAGGCGTCATTCAGTTTTTCAACATATTTTGATTGAGATTTAGTCAAAAATCTACTATATGTTTTTTGAAGTTTATAATCTGTGATATAAGCAGTATCTATGTCAAGTTCTTTAAGAACAAGCAAATCTCTTTGGTTATAGTTAGATCCAACCAAGGAGGCATATGTCAAAGAGCAAGAAATTAGTAAGGAACCTAAAATTTTATACAAGCATCAACCCTATTAATAATTTTAGATATATTAGCTAAATAATACTACCAAACTCTTTAAATAGGCTTTTTGCATTACTCGTGGTTAGTTTTCTTATTGATTCATCATCTGTTTCTAATATTTCAGCCATTTTTTGAGCCACATACACAGTATATGAGGGTTCATTTCTTTTTCCTCTAAAAGGAGTGGGTGTTAAGTAAGGGCCATCAGTTTCTAATAAAAGTTTTTCTTTGGGTATTTTAGGAAGTATTTCCACAAGTTTTTTGGCATTTTTGAAAGTAAGAACGCCCCCAATTCCAAAATAAAAATTATGATCACTTAAACATAGTAAATGTTCACTGGCATTAAAACAATGTAATACACCACCAACTTCTTTTGCATTATGTTCGATTAAAATATTACGTGAGTCATTAGAAGCTTCTCTTACATGAACAATTAAAGGTTTTTTTACTTTTTTAGCAAAATTAATTTGTGCAACAAATACTTCTTTTTGAAGTTTTATTTCAGCTTCTTTTTCTTCTTGGTCATCAGGAAGTCTAAAATAATCTAGACCACACTCTCCTACAGCAATACACTTGGGATGTGAAATATATTTTTCCAATACTGTTTCATCATAAGATTTAATATCATAGGGGTGAATTCCAACAGCAAAAAATACTTCATCATATTTTTCGCTAAGTTTTATAGCTTGAGGTAAATCTTCAAAATCAGCACCTGGAATCAAAAAAGCTTTGACTCCACTATCAAGGGCACGTTGTATTACTAAATCAATATCATCATAATACTGTTCATTATCTAAGTGAATATGGGTATCTATAATTATAACTAAGACCTTTTTTCAATTAAATTTAAAATGCCATTAATATCTGACAAATCTTCTCTTTTAATCCAAGCGTCAATACCGAAGTTTTTAAAAGCATCATAATCGCTCTCTTCATCAATAATAGCTAAAGAAACATATTTTTCTTTACAAGCAGCAGCTTTATTTTCTTCATAATCAAAAATTGTATTAATATCAATTAGCGCAACGTCAGCATCCCCACTTGATCCACTGTTAAAGTGTTCAATGGTATGTTTACTATCAATTAAGCTTTCATCTATCTCACAAAATGTTACAAGGTTCATTATAATACTCCTAAAGTTTGAGTTAAAATTATTTTATCAAAATATATATAAATTTACAAGATGTATCTTGCTGTATCTTCATCTTCTACGATATCTTCTAGTTTTTCGTAGACCAATTCTTTGGTAATAGTGATTGTTTCACCACTTTTTTCATCTGCATCAAAACTAATATCTTCAAGTACTTTTTCAATAACAGTATGTAATCGTCTAGCACCTATATCCTCAGCTTTTTCATTTGCCCCAACAGCCAAATGAGCAAATGCATGAATGGCATCATCATCAAATTTTAAAGTAACACCCTCCACATCTAAAAGAGCAATATACTGTCTAAGAAGTGAGTTTTTTGTATTGGTTAATATTTGATACAAAGCATCTTCATCTAAAGCTGATAATTCCACTCGCAAAGGAAATCTTCCTTGAAGTTCAGGTAATAAATCACTTGGTTTACTCACATGAAACGCCCCAGCAGCTATAAACAAGACATGGTCTGTTTTAACTTGTCCATATTTGGTATGGACAGTACTTCCCTCAACAATAGGAAGTAAATCACGCTGTACCCCTTCTTTACTTGGGTCTTGATTTTGATTATTTTTGCCAGATGCAATTTTATCAATTTCATCTAAAAAAATAATTCCACCATTTTCTGCTCTTTTTAGAGCTTCAAGTTTAATGGATTCATGATCAAGTAATTTATCACTGGCTTCACTTCTTAAAAGTTTTTTAGCATCTTTAATTTTTACTTCTTTTTTGATTGTCTCTTTATTTAATCCACCCAACATATTATTCAAACTTTCTTGAACAGAGCTCATATCCATAGGTAAATTTGAATCAATAATTTCTACTTTTGTTTTTTTAGGTAATTCAATTTCAATTTTTCTCTCATCTAAATCACCAGATAAGAGTTTCTTTTCCATGGTATTAAAAGTTTTGATAAAAGATTCTTGTGCAGAGTCTGTTGCCCCTTTAGGAAGAGGAGGTACAAGTTTTTCTATAATTTGTCGGTTAACTTCATCTTCAATATTATCTTGAATTTTATGTTCATACTCTTTTGTTACTAGGCTAATTGATTCATAGACCAAATCTCGTATCATAGATTCAACATCTCGTCCAACAAAACCAACTTCAGTATATTTACTGGCTTCTACTTTTACAAAAGGAAGACTCATCATTTTTGTAAGTCGTCGAGCAATTTCAGTTTTTCCAACTCCTGTATTACCAATCATCAATATATTTTTTGGCATGATTTCTTCTTGAAGTTCTTTATCTAATTGCATTCTTCTATATCTGTTTCGTAAAGCCAGTGCAATAGTTTTTTTAGCATCATTTTGTCCAATAATATAATCATCTAAATATTTAACAATCTGTTTTGGTGTTAAATTCATACTTCTTAGTCCTCAAGTTTTAATAATTTAATATTCTGATTGGTGTAAATACAAAGTTCGCCTGCAATCATCAAGGATTCTTTCACCAAGTCTTCTGCATCCATTTTTGTATGTTTATGTAATGCTCGAGCTGCAGAAATTGCAAAGTTTCCACCACTTCCTATGGAAGCAATTTGTCCATCTTCAGGTTCCACAACATCACCTGTTCCACTTAAAATAAAAATTTTCTTTCGATCTAAAACAATCATCATTGCTTCAAGCCGTCTCAGTAATTTATCTTTTCTCCAAGCTTTACTAAAAGCAATCACAGCTTTTAGTAAATCACCTTTTGTCGATTCTAAGTGTTCTTCAAACATATCAAAAAGATTAAAAGCATCAGCAGTACTTCCAGCAAATCCTGCAAGAATTTTACCTTTGTAAAGTGTTCTGATTTTAGTGGCATTGCCTTTTAAAACAGAGTTCCCAAAAGTTACTTGTCCATCACCACCAATAACTGCTTTATCGTCAGCTTTATAGGCAAGTATGGTAGTTGCATCAAACATCTATAATCCAATTACATTGATTGATAATGTACCATGAATGGCATGACCCAATTTACAATCAACATTATATTCACCCACAGATTTAATAGCTTTTTTAACAACAATATGTTTTTTATCAATATCTAAATTAGCTTGTTTTTTAAGTTCCTCACTAATTTCTTTATTGGTAATAGCACCAAATAAGGAATCATTCTTTCCAACTTTATGTTTAATGGTTAATTTAAAAGTACTTAGTTTTTCTTTTAATGCATTTGCATCTTCAATTTCAGCAGCTTTAGCTTCTTCTTGTTTTTTTTGATCTGCTTTATACTTATTTAATACTTCATTGGTTGCAAGCTTTGCCAAACCTTTTCCAACAAGAAAGTTCTTCCCATATCCATCTTTTACTTCTTTTACTTCGCCAGTTTTTCCTAGACCTTTTACGTCTTTTATTAATAATACTTTCACTAAAAATCTCCAATTCAATTATATGGTGATTATTTTACTATAATTATTTTAAAGTCAATATAAATTTTTAGTCTAATTGAATTTTAAAAAAATTATGACCATCTTTGTAATCATAAATCAAATTCATTTGATGCATTTTTAAAATAGAGTCTACAATATAAAGACCAAGCCCCATACCGTGATTTTTTGATTTGGTTTCATTATGAAAGGGTTTAAAATAATCATTCAAGGGTTTATCTAACTTTTCACCTTCAGAAATAAATTCAAGCATATTACTTTTGTCTATGATAGTAACTTGTCCATTCTTTGAATATTTTAAAGCATTATCAATAAGATTTTTCATACACATTGACATGAGATCCAAATCAACATTTAATTTTAAATCAGATTTTATATCCATTTGTACTTTATCATTTATATTATCTAACATTAACATATCCAAAGCATTATTGACAATATACGCTAAGGGAAATTTTCGTTTATTTATTTCATAGTTTTTAGATACCACTTGTTCAATTTTTGCAAAATCATTAATCAAAAAATCAAGCTTTTCAAAAATTAGTACCAGTCTGTCTTTTTGAATTTGATCATTTACGAGTTCACTAACAATTCTACCTTTTGCAATTGGAGTTTTAAGCTCATGCATCACAGTTCTTAAAAATAACTGTCTTGATTTTAATAAAAGATCAATTTCTTTTACCGCAGTATCAAACTCATTTGCCACATCAGCAATTTCATCTTTGTTTGAACTTTTGCAGTTTATATTTAAATCACCTGCTGCAAACTTTGAGATATGGACTTTTAAATCACTTAAAGGTTTTAAACTTTTAATTAACCAAAAATAAATAAAAATTAAAAGCATTAAAAACATAGCAAAGAGATAATATGCAGAATGGTCATCTTCATACAATGTCAAATCTTCAAATAAAATTCTAAAGTGTGGTGTTAAAACATGAAAATAGTACTTATGATTATAATAAATAGTTTCATAGGGTCTTTTTTGCATTAATAACTCACCATTGTGTAAGACTACTTGCACTCTATCAACAGTTTTAAAACTACGGGTTTCTAATTCTTTTATAACACCATGGGGAGGCATTTTATTTTCCATGAGGTATTTACTCACACTATCATGGTGAGAAAGGACTTGTATGTTTTTTTGCTTGGTTTCAAAATTTAAGTATCCCACAAAAACTACTATCAGTAATGCAAAAGCAAAAAGAAAAATAAGAGTAATTTTTGTGGTAATTGAGTTTAAATTCATTGAGCTAATTTATAACCTAATCCTCTAATGGAATGTAAATAAGTTGGTTTTTTGGAATCATCTCCAAGTTTATTTCTGAGTCTTCCTATAATGACATCCAAGCTTTTGCTGTAACTATCACTTAAACTTTCACATTCATTTACAATTTGATCCCGTGACAAAATTGCATTTTTATTTTGAAGTAGAGACATTAGAACTTCATATTCAGCTTGGGTTAACACCATATGCTCTTCTTTAAAAGTAATTTTACATTTTGATTTGTCGTAAGTGAAATCTCCATCTTGTAGGTTTTTGTTCAACTTTTTTGTTCGTCTTAAAAGACTTTGTATCACTGCATACATCTCTTTAGGATCATAGGGTTTGGGTAAGTAATAATCTGCACCCACTTGCAATCCCATTATTTTATCCGTAACATCACCTCTTGCACTTGAAATAATAATAGGGATATCATATTTAGTTGCTATTTCTTGACAAACTTCAAGACCATCCATTCCAGGAAGTGTTAAGTCCAAAATAAGTAAATCATATTTTGAAATACCAGCACTAAGACCCAAGTAAGGGTCTTCAAAGTTTGTTATTTTAATATTGTATTTTTCTAAATATTCTCCTAAGAACACAGAGAACTCAGGGTCATCTTCTATCATTAATATATTTATCACATTCATACCTCTCATACTTTTAACACATTATCATAATTCAACTAATATTTCTAGCCATAATATGATGTACTTTTATAGTTATTTGAATCAGCTAATATTTGACTTAACGAATTTACAACTACTTTTGATGCTTCATCTGCCGTTAAATTCGTATTTTCTGGCTTATAAGAATCAAATAAATCTTTAACTTCTTGTTTCATATCTTCAGTTAAACTCATAATTCTACTGGTATAATCAACAATACTCTCAAATGATGAAGCTTGTGGAGTTCTTCCAACTTGAGCTAAATCACCTATTTCTCGTGCATTAAACCCTGATTCTTCCATCACACTAGCAAGTTCTCTTGAAGGTGCAATGCCAGCGTCCTTTAATGCACTAGTAATTTCAATTGCATCTTCAGAAGAAATATTTGAAGAATCATACTCAGACAATAAAGAAGCAATAAACTCTTCCTCTTCATCAGAAATAGAATTTGACTCACTACTTTGATTTCCAATATTCAATAATATTTCCAGTGCACTTGCAATAGCTTCTATTTCACTTAAATCTTCAGATGATGAAGGTGGTGTTCCTCCAGGAGGTGGAGGAGGAGGTGTTCTTCCTGCACCAGCCACACCTGCCAATTCTCCAATCTCACTTGCACTAAACCCAGACTCTCGTATAGTATTTGCCAACTCACGTGAAGGAGCAATTCCTGCATCTTGAAAAGCTGCAACAATTTCTGAAGCATCTTCTGCATTTAAAGAAGAGGAATCATATCCTTCTAAAACAGAAGATACTAAATCCTTTTGTTCATCTGACATTTGTGGTTTGTTTGAAACTGAACTACTTGAACTATAACTGACTACCGTTGATACAGCTGAAACATTCATTTTTTATCCTTACTTTTGTTTGTAAAAATAATATCATATATTATTAAATGCAAAGTAAACATACTGGATTCATGATCTAATTTAAATTTAGTATACATTACCTAGGACCAGGAAGTGAAGCCAGTTCATTCATATCTAAATAACCATCACTATTTTCATCATGTCTATCAAAATTTTCTTTCATTCTTCTTGGTGCTTCATCATAAGAAATTCTTTTATCTGTATTTTTATCAAATCTCTTTAATACCATACTGGTATGACCAGAGTTATTTAAGCCAGAATCTAATTGATCATTATTAAATTTTGGAGGACCTTGAAAGTCCGATTGATTAGAAGGATTACTCTCTAATTGTGAAGAGTGATTACTGTTTAATCTACGGGGCTTCATATTTTGAGTTGATGATTTTATTTCATAGCTATTGCTTGTATTATCCCTAGTAAAATTATCACTTACACACCTAACATAATTATTAATTCCAATTACATCTCCTTGAGGCCCTCGACCCGTTGGATATTTTGAAGCATTACCACTTTTAGGATCACTTCTTTGAGCCCCTGCTCCATGTACATCCATTAATTTTGTAGTACTGGTTCTTCTATCACTCATATACCCCATTGCTCTACCAAATGCAATGTAAACTGCAGTACTCCCAAGATCGCGTCCATCTAAATGTGTAGTACTCGACCAATAAAAAGGAAAATCAACTTGATTATTTCCATTTTTTATTGATGTTGACACAAATAGGTCATTTATAGCTGCGCTACTGCTTGTATCAGGAGATTTTGTATAATCAACTATACTTTGTAATTCTTTTGCATTTGGTAGTCTCCAGTTACTCATACCTGCATAATTTATATTCTCACAAAAACTAAGTGCATTCTCCCAGTTTAATGCACCATTAATTCTCAAAGATTGAAAAGTTTCACTTCCACTATCATATTTCATCCAAGCAAGATTTGTAGCATTGTCATATATTGTTCCATCTGCTTTATCAACAAAATCATTTTTTCCATATTTATTATTTCCGCGAACTAACTTCAAATAAAAAGAAGTACTTCCTCTTCCTTTATTAAACTTTGGATACCCCTTTATCCTTCCATCGGCGAAATTTACTCCAAAAAATGTTTTTGCTCCATTCATTGTAGTACTTACATAATCAGTTTGCGTCCAATATTGAGCATCTATGTATCTATTTGTTGGTGAGTATTCGAAATCAAAAAATGAAGTATCTATATAAGGTTTTGCATTACTAGGGACCCTAGTTCCAGTTACTCCATTAGAGCCTTTTGATTTAGAGGTACCCGTAACTCCAGAAAAATTAATAAGTGAATACAACTCTTTAATAGTAGGAATTCTCCAGTCGTCATATCCGCCTAACTTTGTGCTGTTTGCATATGATACTGCTTCATTCCAAGATAATTTATCAGCGAATTTTTTTTGCCACATCAAACCAGTAATATTATCACTTATAGTTCCATCTCCATTATTCGTATAATTAGATTGGAAACCTAAATAGGAAGCATCTTGACCAAAATAAGCATCATTTGTTTGAGGTTTAGTAGTATAGGAATTGTTATTGTAATAATTAGATTGTCCAGTATCAACAATGGCGTAACTTGGACTTTCTTTTGAAAAAGCTAAATTTGTTAATAGCAACAAACCCAGAGTTGTTTTTAATCTTAAATTATTCATTTTATTTCCTTCGATCTACTTTTATCTCAAGGATTATACTCATGCAGCATTAACCAAGATTAAATAAAAAGTAAATCAAAGTAAACAAGAAAAAGAAAACCCACCTAAATAAAGCGGGAAATGAAAAAAATTGCTAAATAGCTAATTAATATTAACTAGCTATTTCCAGAGGCAAAGCATTAATACTAGCCCTTATATTTCGTTTTTTAACATAGTTGTTTAAACCTATGTGATTGTTATATCCAAGTAATTTTGCAATTTTTCGAACAGATAAGCCAACACCCAATAACTCTTCAATTTTGTCTCTTTGTTTATCAAACTTAGACTTTTGAATGGTACCTTTTGGTTTCCCTAAATGAATACCCTCAATCTTTTTAGCAGTTAATGCTTCTTTAGTTCTTAAACTCATTAAGTCTTTTTCTAAAGAAATTGTCATTTTAACAACACCCAAAATCATCTGAGTTAACATATCATCTTTACCAATTAAGTCAAGGTTTTGGTTCACAGATATAATCCTTACTTTGTGATCCAATAAATAATTGATATGTTTTAAAATCACTTCAGTTGTTCTTCCAAAAACATTTAAGTCATAAATAATAACAGTACAAGATTCATTACAATTTTTCAACAAATCTGTGATGTTATTTTCCTCACTTGGAACATTAACTTCAATCTCAATTTCTTCACTTAAAACTATATTATGTTGTTTAACATAATTAGTAATTCCTGCAACTTGTAAATCAACATATGGTTGATTATTTCTATTGATTCTAATAAAACTAACTGTCTTTTTCATTTTATATCCTTTTACAGAATGTTTATTTTTAATAAATAGTTATACTAAATATTAAAGACTTAATAACAATTGATATACGAAATGTTAACATATACATTATTAAATTTAACTTAATAAAAGTCTATTATATGGACGATTAAGAGATATTATTTATTATGTTAAGGGATTTATTGTTATACAATTTGAAAAAAAAGATAATTTTAGATAAAATCCATTAAATAACTAAAAAAATATGAAGGTTTAAAATTGAAGCTAATTATCGCAATCACCGGTGCTAGTGGTGCAAATTTAAGTTTAAAATTTATTGATAATCTACCCCAAGAAATAGATGCTTATGTGGTTTTTTCCAAAAGTGCAAAAATAGCTTTAAAGCTGGAAAACAATATGAAAGTATCTGATTTAAAAAATAAAAACATTACGATTTTTAATGATAAGACAATCAGTGCACCTATTGCATCAGGTTCATTTGGCGCTGATGCGATGATAATTCTTCCATGTTCCCAAAATACTTTGGCAAAATGTGCTGTTGGAATTAGTGATAGTTTAATTACAAGAGCATTTAGTGTTATGTTAAAAGAAAAAAAGAATATTATAATTGCTCCTAGAGAGATGCCCTACAGCACCATATTTTTAGAAAATATGCATAAGTTATCAAGCTTAGGTGTTACTATTGCACCACCTGTGTTAGCTTATTATTCAAAACAACAAAATTTGGAAGAAATGGAAACTTTTTTAATTGGTAAATGGTATGATTTGCTTAATATTAAAAATAATTTATATGAAAGATGGAATGGATAATGGAAAAAAATCAAAATAAAATTGCATCCTACAAAAGAGCAATCTACAGTGGAACTTTTGACCCCATAACAGTGGGCCATATGGATATTATTCGTCGTGCGCTTAATATCTTTGATGAAGTCATCGTTGCAGTGGCCATTAGTGAATCTAAAAAACCAATGTTTGATTTAAATAAAAGAGTCGAGTTTGTTGAAGCAGCAACTGTAGGTATGGAAGGTGTCATAATTAAACCCTTTGATACTCTACTTGTTGAACTAGCAACCTCTATGGAAATAAATACCATTATTAGGGGATTAAGAGCAGTGAGTGATTTTGAATTTGAATTACAAATGGGATATGCAAATGCCTCTATTAATCCAATAATTGAAACGGTCTATTTAATGCCTACTCTAGAAAATGCCTTTGTAAGTTCAACAATCGTACGTGAGATTATTAAGTTTGAAGGTAAATTTGAGCACTTAGTACCAGAGGAAATATTAACATGTATGTAGTCATTGAAGGAATCGATACCGCGGGTAAATCAACCCAACTGGATATTCTAAATAAAAATCATTCAGATGCAATTTTTACAAAAGAGCCAGGGGGGACTGAAATAGGTACTAGATTAAGATCTATGGTACTTAATGGGGAAGCCAAATCTAAAGTTGCTGAGATGTTTTTATTTTTAGCAGATCGCGCTGAACATATGGAAGAAATAGTTAAACCCAACTTGGACAAGATGGTAATTAGTGATAGAAGTTTAATTAGCGGTATTGCATATGCTTCATCAATGCCCATAGAAATAGTCACATCTTTGAATTTAATCGCTACCCAAAACACACTTCCAACCCATGTAGTTTTATTAGAATTAAGTGAAAAAGAGCTTAAATACAGACTATCGCAAAAAGAAAATGATAGCATAGAAGCCAGAGGAATTGATTATTTATTAGATATTCAAAACAGATTAAAGCAAACCGTAAAACTACTAAATTTAAATCATCTATTTGTTGATGCAAGTTTAAGTATAGAAGAGATTTCAAAACAAATTGAGGAATTTATTAATGAGTGATAGTAAAGGGAAAAAAAACATTCAAAGCCTAAGAGGTATGAATGACTTGTTAGACAATGAGAGCGAATTATTTACATATTTTATAGAAAACTGCTCAAAAATTGCCAAAAACTATGGTTTTTCATATATTGAAACACCTATATTAGAAGAAACTGCTCTTTTTAAACGAAGTGTTGGAGAAAGCAGTGATATTGTTAATAAAGAAATGTATCAGTTTATCGACAAAGGTAAAAATGATGTCTGCTTAAGACCTGAAGGAACAGCTGGAGTTGTAAGAAGTTTTGTACAAAAAAAACTTGACCGAGCCGGTGGTGTTCACAAGTATTTTTATTATGGACCAATGTTCAGATATGAACGTCCTCAAAAAGGAAGATTAAGAGAGTTTCATCAGTTTGGTTGTGAGTCATTTGGGATTGCTTCAGTTTATGAAGATGCCAATGTTATTATGATGATAAAAGATATTCTAGACTTTCTAGGAATCAAATTTAGAATTTTACTTAATTCACTTGGATGTAAAGACTGTATGCCAAGTTACAGAAACAAGTTGGTATCACACTTAACTGATATAAAAACCGAACTTTGTGAAGACTGTAATAGAAGACTTGAAGTAAACCCAATTAGAGTATTGGATTGTAAAAATGAAAAATGCCAGACCTTATTAATTGATGCTCCAAAAATCACGTATAATCTTTGTGAAAGATGTGATACTGATTTTGAAAAACTAAAAAAGATTTTTGATTTTAATAGTATAGATTACGAAATTGATACCAACTTAGTACGAGGGTTAGATTATTACACTCAAACTGCTTTTGAATTTGTAAGTGATGACATTGGTGCTCAAAGTACAATAGCTGCAGGGGGAAGATATGACAGACTGGTTGAATTTTTAGGCGGTCGAGAAACACCTGGTGTTGGTTTTGCCATTGGAATCGAGCGATTATTAGAACTTATTAAAATGAAAAGCAATGACGAAGATTTAATCTATCTTGGAGCTATGTGTGATGAGGCTATTGATAAAGTCTTTAAAAAAGCCAATGAGAAAAGAAAAGATACGAAAACTTTAGTGGAGTATAACTCACGTAATTTTAATAAACACTTTAAACTAGCAACAAAACAAAATGCAACGATCATTGCATTAATTGGTGAAGATGAGTTAAAAAACAATACCATTTGGGTTAAAAACATTAAGACAAATGAAGAATCAACAATAGGTTATGAGGAATTTTAATTGAATAATTATGGTATTGATATTTGGGGTGAAAACAACTTTTTCATTGATGGTGGAAAAGTAAGATTAAATCATGCTTGTGATCCTGCAATCATTGATATAGTTAAAAGAATCGAAAAAGAGGGGTATAAAGGTCCATTAACACTAAGATTTCCTCACTTGATTCGTAAACAAATCAATACCTTATATTCAAAATTTGAAACTTCCATCAAAGAATATGAGTACAAAGGAAAATTTAATGCAGTTTTCCCTTTAAAAGTAAATCAATATCCAAGTTTCTTACAACCACTCATTAAAGAAGCCAAAGATTATAACTATGGTTTAGAGGCTGGTAGTAAGGCTGAGCTACTTATTGCAATGGCATATAACAATGAAAATGCACCCATTACTGTCAATGGATTTAAAGACAAAGAAATGATTCATTTAGGTTTTATAGCCAAACAAATGGGCCATGATGTAACTTTAACCATTGAGGGCTTAAATGAGTTAAATACAATAATAGAAGTGCATAAGGAAACAAAGCTTTCCTGCCCTAATATTGGGCTAAGAGTGAGACTTCATAGCTCAGGAAGTGGTATATGGGCAAAAAGTGGAGGTATTGATTCTAAATTTGGTCTAAGCTCTACTGAAATCCTTGATGCATTAGAAATCTTAGAAAAAAACAATATGACACAATACCTTACTATGATTCATTTTCATATAGGGTCATCTATGAATAGTATTGCACCATTGAAAAAAGCTTTAAAAGAATCAGGTCATATTTATGCAGAACTTAAAAATATGGGTGCCAGTAATTTAAAAGCAATCAATATTGGTGGTGGATTGGCAATAGAATATTCTCAATTTAATCGATCACGATTTTACTCACTGGATGAATTTGCAAATGATGTTGTATATATTTTAAAAGATATTGCCAAGCAAAAAGGTGTTGAAGAACCAGATATCTTTACAGAATCAGGACGTTTTATTGCAGCAAATTCAACAGTACTTATTACTCCTGTACTTGAATTGTACTCATCTCAGTTGGAAATAAAAAACCTACGTCTAAAAGATACAAACCCACCTCTTATTACAGAGCTTTATGATTTATACAATGACATGACTAAAAAAACCGCCTTAGAGTTTATGCACGATAGTTTGGAGCATATGGAGTCTTTACTCACACTTTTTGATTTGGGATATATTGATTTACAAGACAGAAGTAACTCAGAAGTATTAACACACTTGATTATAAAAAAAGCAATACTTATATTGGAGGTTAAGGATTATACAGAACTAAAAACAATTGAAAAAAGAATCAAAGAAAAATATCTTTTGAATTTTTCAATTTTCCAATCATTACCTGATTTTTGGGGAATCAATCAAGAGTTTCCAGTGATGCCTTTAACCCATCTGGATAAAACACCAACACGAAGTGCAAGTCTTTGGGACATTACTTGTGATAGTGATGGTGAGATTGAATTTGACAATAATAAACCTCTTTATTTACATGATATTAACTTAAAAGAAGAAGAGTATTACTTGGCTTTTTTCAATGTAGGAGCATATCAAGATACAATGGGGATACAACATAATTTGTTTTCTCACCCCACTCAAATTAATGTTTCATTTAAAGATGATGAGTATTTTTTAGAAAAAATTCTACCTGCTCAAAGTATTTTAGATATTTTAGATGATATTGATTATGATTCAAATGAAATAAAAGAAATATTTAAAGATAAATTAGACAGTAATACATACAAGGTATTAGAAAAGTATTTATACGACAACAGTTATTTAAACACGATAGGGAATTAACATGAATGCAGAAATAAAAGAAAAAGATGAAGTAGAAGTTGAAATTGAAGTTGAAGAAAAAGTAGCAGTGGAAGAAATTTCATTATGGAAACAAATTAAAGAGGATTTCAGCGTTCCTAGATTGAATGACCCCGCATTGGATTCAAACTTTGAGCTGTTTTTTAACTACCCTGGAGTTTGGGCAATAGTAAGTTTTAGGGTTACAAGTAAACTTTATAAAAGTGGGTGGAAAAGAATATCTCGAGTTTTAAATGGAATTACGCAGACCATTTCAAATATTGATATCCATCCAGCTGCTACCATTGGTAGACGTGTGTTTATTGATCATGGTTTTGGTGTTGTGATTGGTGCCACTGCTATTTTAAAAGACGATATTTTAATTTACCAAGGGGTAACTCTTGGTGGAGTGAGTTTGGATAAAGGGAAACGACATCCAACAATTGAATCCAACTGTGTTATTGGAAGTGGAGCAAAAGTTTTAGGAAACATTACTATTGGTGAAAATTCAAAAGTAGGTGCCAATTCTGTAGTAGTTAGTGATGTATGCGCTGATTCAACTGCAGTTGGAGTACCTGCTAAAATAATCAAAAGAGAAAAAAACAAATGCAAGTTAGCACATGATGAATTTCCTGATGTTAATAAAGAAATGTTTACTTATTTATTAAAAAGAGTTGCCGTACTTGAACATGCTTTAAAAGAACAAGATGGCATTGATGTGAGTAAAGAAGATAAACAACTTGAAAAAATTTATTCAGACTTTATTGAAGCGATGAATTCATCTAAATAATGCTTGAACTAATTACCTTTGGAGTTTTAACGGGATTTGTTTCTGGTTATTTTGGAGTTGGAGGAGGTATGGTACTTGTACCCATGCTTCTATATTACGGTTTTGACATGAAACAAGCCGTATCAATTTCTATCACCCAAATGGTCTTTAGCTCAGTTTACGGTTCATTTCTAAATCTTAAAAAAACTGTTTGGGTACTTAAAGATGGATTAATCCTGGGTATTGGTGGATTCATCGGTGGCTTACAAAGTGGTTTTATTGTTTCAAGTGTTACTACTGAATTCTTAGAATATCTATTTATATCCCTTATCGCCTTTGCAATTATAAGAGTCTTCATCTCCAATGTACACTTGGAGCAAGACCAAGAAACTAAAAGTAAATTTACCCTACTTTTTATTGGTTTTATTATTGGAATGTTGGCTATGAGTATTGGAATTGGTGGTTCTATTATGTTAACCCCTGTACTACTGGGATTTATGAAATACAATTTAAAGACTGCTACATCTCTTAGTTTATTTTTTGTAGTGTTTAGTTCAATCGCTGGTTTTATATCCATGAGTTACAATGGACAAATGTTGCTTACTCAAGGTGTTATAGTAGGAATTGCATCTTTATTGGGAGTTTATTTTGGGATTAAATTAAAACATATTACACATATTGCATCTTATAAAAGATACATTTTAATTTTATATGTTTTAATTTTAGCCGCAATGGTAAACAAAAGTATTTTCTAAAATATCAATATCATATAAAAAAGAAAACTATAAAGTACTCTTTTTTAAGAACCAGGCCATTTCTTCAGCGTAGACCTTACCTTTAAATTTACCTTCCACTTCTTTACTCTCCAGTAAAACAATCTCATAACTTTTTGAATAATGTTCTTTAATCTCTTCCCCCGTTACTGAAAAAGGTGGTCCATTCATCAAACTCTGATCATAGGTAAAATTTAATAATAATTGAGGAAGATGTTGTGATATATTACTTAAATGTGCTGTATATTTCTCTCTTATATTAAAAGGTAAAGCTACTAAAGCTGCTCGATCATAGACTCCATCAATATCAACTAAAAGTTCACTTGAAAGATCAAATATATCACCTACAAATATTTTTAAATTTTTTGTTTGATACACTTTAAACTTTTTTTGTGTAGATACATCAGGTTTGACCCTGAGTTCCTCAAATAGCTGCTCTATAGCCAATTCACTCAGTTCAGCACCTACAATATTATAACCTTTTGATAATAACCATTGTATATCTAAGGTTTTCCCACATAAAGGAATAAATATAGAAGATCCTTCTTTTAAGCCAAGTTCATGAAAATGTTTTTCTAACATTGGATTTACTTCATCTAAGTGAAATCCAATTTGATTTTTTTCCCAACGTTCTTTCCAAAATTCACTGTCCAATTTAGTTCCTTACTTTTTGTTTAATTTGCTATTATCTAGATACATATTTGCATTATGTTTTTCCATAAATAGTTCTGCTTTTTTCAATGGTGTAAACTCAAATTTTGAATATAAATTGTGTGCATCAAAAGTTGCCAACATAAATCTTCTAATACCTTGAAGTTTTTCATGTTCCATAAGTTTTTCTACTAATAGTTTAGAATAACCCATGCCACGATATTCATCTAAAATAAATACATCACCCAAGTATCCAAAAGTAGAATAATCTGTAATCATTCTACAAAAACCTATTTGTTTTTGCTTTATATAAATACCCATACATAAAGAGTGCTCAATTGAAGTTTTTACTACATCATGCCCTATTCCTTTTGCCCAATAACTCTCATTTGACAAATATTCATGTATCAATTCTATATCTAAAAGTTTTTTATCATCACTTATTAAAATATCACTCATATTAATACCTTTTAGTTTTTTGTCCAAGTGAATTCCATTTGTCTGGCTGTTTTTTCTGCCAAATCCAAACTGTGTATTCTACTAACTATATGTAAACTCATATCAATCCCAGCAGAAATACCACCTGAAGTGACAATACTATCTTCATCTACCCATCTTACATTACTCTTTACATCTAAAGTGGGGAAACTCTCTTTTAAGTCAGCTATGTCTTCCCAATGGGTTGTAACCTTGTGAGTAGTAACTACCTTTGCCTGAGCCAATAAAAATGCTCCTGTACAAACTGAGGCTACAATTTTTGTGTTTGTTGAGACATTTTTTATCCAAGTAATGACTTTATCTTTTTTCATCTCTTGGGTATGCACTCCACCTGCAACTATAAGTAAATCAAGTTGAGGATGATTGTTAATATTATATTTTGCATTCACATCATATCCACCACGTGCTAATACACTTTCTGATTTCTCTGCAATCAAAAAAACATTAAACTTTTTATCTTCTTCTAAAAATCTTGATGCAGTAGAGAAAACTTCAAAAGGACCAGAAAAATCCAAAACTTCTGCCTCTTCATAAATATATATTCCAATGTTCAAATAATATCCTTCAATGTAAATTTTAAATTAGGTGGTTTTAACTAATAGCTTAGTGGATTCTTTACTGTCTGATTAATAGACCTTGGGTCATTGTTTTAAAATACACTTCAAATAAATCATCTATTTTATCACTAAAATGTATATGCCCATCAATACATAAAGAAGATAAGCCATGAACCAT
>MAAG01000029.1 GCA_002163065.1 Arcobacter sp. 31_11_sub10_T18 | reverse complement strand
TTTTATTCTTATTGTCTTTATTGTTTTTATCTTTTTGTTTCTGTTGTTCTTTTAAAGCTTTATTGACAGTATCAAGGTTCTGTTTGGTTTGAGAATCATTTTGTATTCTCAAAGCATCTTCATAAGCTTTTTTTGCTTTTTCCAATTTATTTTGTTTCACATAAGTATTTCCAAGGTTGTGGAAAGATTTATATTGTAGGTTTTGATCTTGGGTTTTTATGTTTTGATAGTACTCTTGCGCTTCTTTATATTTTTTTTGATTATATAAAGAGTTTGCGATGTTATATTGAGTTTGTTCATTTTTATCGACTTCTTTGTAAAGGCTTTCTGCTTTTTTATAGTCTTTGTTTATATAAGCTTCTTTTGCATCTTTTAAACTAACAAAGTCCAATAAATCAGCTTGAATGTTTTGCGTTTGTAATAAAAATATGAAAGACAGTATTAGTGTAGCTTGATTTCTTTTGAGTGTAAAAGAGGAGAAGTTAAGAAAAAGTAAAAACAATGCAAGTGCCAAGGGATAATAAAAAAGTTCAGTATAAGTTTTGATTTTTGTACTGTTCATGAACTCTTTTTTTGCTTCATTACTGATGTCTTTTAAGATGGCATTAATATCATTTGCATTTAAAGAAAAGTCAATATATCCTCCTTTACTTTGTCTTGCGAGTTTAGAAATACTTTTATTTAGACCTACTGTTACAATTTGACCAGAACTATCAGTCATAAACCCATCTTTTGATGGTATTGGTGAACGTTTATTTGAAGCTATTCCAATGGCATAAATTTTCATATTATGTTCTTTGGCATAGTCTATTTCTTTATCATAATTCTCTTTATTCCCCCCATCACTTAACAATATTATATTTTTACTATTGTAATCTTCCAACAAGTCATTACTGGCTTCTAACATGGCAAGTACATTTGAACCATTGTCAAAATTTAATCCTGTATCAAGGTTTTGAACTAAAAAGGTTAGGGAGGTAAAGTCTTGAGTGATTGGGGATAAAACAAAAGCGGACTTTGCAAACAGTACAACGCCAACAGCACTTTGTTTGACGTTTTGTAAAACTTTTATAAGTTTTTGTTTTGCTAAAGAGAGCCTATTGGGATAAATGTCATTTGCCAACATGGATTTTGAAACATCAATTGCCACGATAATAGGAACCAAATCCTCTTTAATTTTATCTTCTTTCATTTGCATCACAGGACGAGCCAGACTAATTATAAATAATATTAAGGTGCATATAAATAATATATTTTTAACATTACGTCCAAACATTTGGTTTGAAATTGTGAGTTTTTCTAAAATCTCAGGGCTAAAATAATTTGAAAATGAATTTTGTTTAAAAAGCAACAAATATACAGATAAAACTAGAGGAAAAATAAGTAAAAAAAACGCATTGAGTTGTAAAAATTGCAAACTATAACCTTTGTAAAAACAATATTTTATTAAAGCTTTAGTAAATCTTAGATAAAATCACATAAATTAATATATATGGAGCAAAATTTCTATGGAATTTAACGCAAAAAAAGTAGACGAAGCAAACGCTATTGTAACTAGTACAATCGCAGTAGAAGATATCAATAAGAACTATGACAAGATCGCAAAACAAGCATCTAAACAAATGAACATTTCTGGATTTAGAAAAGGTAAAGTACCTGTTGCAGTTGTTAAAAAAATGCATGGTGAAAAATTAATGCAAGATGCAGAAAGTGACGCATTAAGAGATTTATTCCAAGCGTCTTTAAAAGACTTAGCATTAACAACTGAAGAAATCATTGGTGAACCTGCAATCACTAAGTTTGACAAAAAAGAAGACGGTTCTATTGAAGTAGAAGTGAAATTTGCTGTTAAACCAAGTATTGAATTAGGTGATTATAAAGCATTATTACCAGAAGTTAAAACTAAAAAAGTAATGGCAAAAGATGTTGATGAGAGATTAGACACTATGGCTAAACAATCAGCACCTTTAGAAAAATTAAAAAGAAAAAGAGCTGCTAAAGATGGCGATTTTACTCTTATTGATTTTGAAGGATTTGTTGATGAAGTTGCATTTGACGGTGGAAAAGCTGAAAAATACTCTTTACAAATTGGTTCAGGTTCATTTATCCCAGGATTTGAAGAACAAATCATTGGTATGAAATATGAAGAAGAAAAAAATGTTGTTGTAACTTTCCCTGCAGAATACCAATCTGCTGATTTAGCTGGTAAAGAAGCTACATTCAAAGTAACATTACACGAAATCCAAGAAAAAGTAGCTGCTGAGTTAAACGACGAATTCGCTAAAACAATGCTTCAAGGTGAAGAAGATGCAACTATGGATTCTTTAAAAGAAAAAATCAAAGAACAAATTAAAACAGAAAAAACTTCTGTTTACTATAGAGATGAGTTAAAACCAGCTTACTTAGATACTTTAGTAAAAGAATTAACTTTTGCTCTTCCTCAATCAGTGGTTGATCAAGAAATTAATATGGCACTTAACAACAAAGTAAAAGAATATTCTGAAGAAGATATCAAAAAACTTCAAGAAAATCCTAGCGAAGTTGAAAAATTAAGAGATGAATTAAAAGATGATGCTTCTGATTCTGTTAAAGCAACATTTATTGTTGATGCACTAGCTAAAGCTGAAGGTGTAGATGTAACAGACCAAGAAGTTTCACAAGTAATTTACTATGAAGCAATGCAAATGGGTCAAAACCCTCAAGATGCTCTTAAAACGTATCAAGAGAAAGGTTACCTACCTGCAATTAAAATGTCAATGATCGAAGACAAAGTAATGACAAAATTATTAGACGAGAAGTCAGGGAAATAATAACATGAGCTATATTCCATATGTAGTAGAAAAAACAGGAAGAGGAGAGAGAAGTTACGACATCTACTCTCGTCTTTTAAAAGATAGAATTATTATGTTAAGTGGAGAGGTAAATGATCAAGTAGCATCAACTATTGTTGCACAGCTACTTTTTCTTGAAGCTGAAGATCCAGATAAAGATATCTACCTTTACATTAACTCTCCAGGTGGAGTAATTACTAGTGGTATGGCTATGTACGATACGATGAACTACATCAAACCTGATGTTTGTACTATTTGTATTGGACAAGCTGCATCTATGGGTGCATTTTTATTAAGTTCTGGGGCAAAAGGTAAAAGATATTCTTTACCTCATTCACGAATTATGATTCACCAACCTCTAGGTGGTGCGCAAGGTCAAGCAACTGATATTGCTATTCAAGCCAAAGAAATTTTAAGAATGAAAGAATTGTTAAATGAATTGATAGCTGGTCAAACAGGTCAAGATGTAAAAACAATTGAATTAGATACTGATAGAGATAACTTTATGAGTGCTGATGAAGCTTGTAAATATGGTCTTATTGACGAAGTAATTGCCAATCACAAGTAAGTAGTATGATAAAAGAAATAATTACCTATCCAAATAAATTATTAAGAACAAAATCTAAAGATGTGGAGAAGTTTGATAGCGAACTTCACACACTTTTAGATGACTTGTATGAAACAATGGTTGCAAAAGACGGAGTTGGTCTGGCTGCCATTCAAATATCTATTCCTCTTAATGTACTGATTATATGTATTCCCGATGAAAACAATCAACAATTACATGAAAATGCATTAGAAGCAATCAATCCTGTAATTACTCATAAAGATGGTGTGATTGTGTTTACTGAAGGATGTTTAAGTGTACCTGATGTTCATGAAGAAATTAAACGTTCGCAGAGTGTTACTGTAGATTATTTTGATCGACATGGTGAAAAACATACAATGGAAACTGAAGAGTTTTTAGCTGTGGTTTGGCAACATGAGTTAGATCATTTAGAAGGACACCTTTTCATTGAAAAATTGTCAGTTCTAAAAAGAAAAAAATTTGAAAAAGAATGGAAGAAGAAGTTAAAAGAAGCCAAAAATAATAAATAAGGGTTTTCTATGAAGCAATTAAAATGTGCTTGTCTTGATGGTTTAGATGCAACATGTGTTGATGTTGAAGCAACTTTTACCAAAGGATTACCCAGTTTTTCTATTGTTGGACTTGCAAGTTCTTCTATTCAAGAATCTAAAGACCGAGTTAAATCTGCGCTGTTAACCAATGAGTTTAAATTTCCTCCTTTAAAAATCACTATTAATTTATCCCCTTCTGATCTTGCGAAATCTGGAACGCATTTTGATTTACCAATTGCGCTATTACTTGCTTTGCAAAATGAGAAGAGTGTAAAGTTTGATGACTTTTTTGTTTTTGGTGAGCTGGGTCTTGATGGAACACTAAAAGATACCAAGTCTATTTTTGTTCTAATCTTATCTCTGGCTCAAAGAGGTTTAATTAAAAATGTTTTAGTTCCAGTTTCTTCCGTGGAAAAGATTTCAAAAATACCAAATATAAATGTATATAGTGTGAAAACACTGAATCAAGCTATAGATTTTTTTAAGTTCAGTAACAAAGAAAATTCCAAAAATATATTTGATAACTTTGAATACAACAGTGTTGAAGTACATAAAAAGAAGTATTTTTATGATACCAAATATGTCTTGGATTTTACAGATGTTAAGGGACAAGTGCTTGCTAAAAAAGCTGCTTTGATAGCAAGTGCGGGAAATCATAATATTTTATTTGAGGGAAGTCCAGGCTGTGGTAAATCTATGATTACCAAAAGGCTTCAGTATATCTTACCTCCAATGAGTTTAGAAGAGATTTTAGAAAAAGCAAAGTTAGACTCCCTTGATATTGTGGAACCAGACTTTTCTCCTTTAAGAGTGTTTAGAAGTCCCCACCATAGTTCAACCAAAGCTTCTATTTTTGGTGGAGGGAGTACCACTGCTAAAGTAGGGGAAGTTGCGTTAAGTCATAATGGAATGTTGTTTTTTGATGAATTACCTCATTTTGGTAAACCCATATTAGAAGCCTTGCGAGAACCTTTAGAAGATCACAAGATTTTAATTTCAAGGGTAAACTCAAAAGTAAACTACCCTACAAAATTTATGTTTGTGGGTGCTTTAAATCCTTGCCCTTGTGGAAACTTATTAAGTGCAAAAAAAGAGTGTCGTTGTAATGAAGTAGAAGTAACTCGATATAAAAACAAATTGTCTGATCCCTTCTTAGATAGAATGGACTTGTTTGTAATCATGAATGAAGTTAGTTCAAATGATCTTGCAGATGTGACTTCATCCCAACTGCACAAGAGAGTTTTGGATGCTTTTGTGATGCAAAAACAAAGAGGACAAACACAATTAAATGGTAAGTTAAATGATGAAGAGATAACTAAATATTGTGTTTTGCAAAATGAATCAAAAGAGATTCTTGATAAAGCAGTGGAAAACTTTTCCTTATCATTTAGGGGAATTAATAAAATATTAAAAGTTTCAAGAACCATTGCAGATTTAAGTATGAGTGAACTCATTCTGAAATCTCATTTACTTGAAGCGTTAAGTTATAGAAAAAGATAATTACATGGTATAATGCCATCGTATAATAATAAAAGGAAATAATGAATGACAAAATGTGGATATGTTTCAGTTGTGGGTCGACCAAATGCTGGAAAAAGCTCACTATTAAATTGGCTTGTAGATGAAAAAATTGCTATGGTTTCTCATAAAGCAAATGCTACAAGAAAAAGATCTAATATAATTGTAATGAATGGAGATGATCAAATCATCTTTGTTGATACTCCAGGACTTCACCAAACAGAAAAATTGTTAAATCAATACATGTTAGAAGAAGCACTTAAAGCTATGGGTGATTGTGATGTTATTTTATTTTTAGCACCTGTTACAGATAAAGTATCTCACTATGAAGACTTTTTGGAAAAAAACAAAAAAAATACAAAACATATTTTACTTTTAACAAAAATTGACTTTGTGTCAAATGAAGAGTTATTAACAAAAATGGATGAGTATAAAAAGTTTGAAGGAACCTATGAAGCTATTATTCCTGTTTCCATTAAAAGATCAACTGAACGTTCTGACATATTAGATGTTGTTACAAAATATTTGCCTGAACACCCACCATTATACGATACTGAGATCATGACAACTGAACATTTAAGAGATATCTTTAAAGAGTTTATTCGAGAAGCAATTTTTGACAATATCTCTGATGAAATTCCTTATGAAACAGATGTTTTAATCAACAAAGTAGAAGAAAAGCCACACATTGATGTAATCAAAGCTACTATTATTGTACAAAAAAGTACACAAAAAGGTATGATTATTGGTAAAGGTGCTGTGGCTATTAAAAGAGTTGGAAAAACAGCACGTGAAAAAATTGAAAAACTTACTGGTAAAAAAGCCTATTTAGAATTATTTGTTTCTGTTAAAAAGGGCTGGACGAAGAGTAAAGATGGATTAAAAGACTTAGGGTATGACGTCGATTAATTTTATTGAACTTAAAAGTGTTAGAACATTTTTAAGTGAAGTCAATGAAGAAATAAATACCAAATATATAAAAAACTATATATATACACAAATCCAAAGTCAAAATCTGACTTTGGATAATACCTCCAAAATACATTACACATTTATATCAAAAATAAATACCTATCAAATAACTGTTTTAAATACAAACACTAATAATATTTTACTTGAGCCTTATGTGTTAAATACTTTGTATTTAAATAAAGATACTCAAAGTACAGATTTATATATATGTGAAAACTTTTTTGCTTTTTATGAAAAAGGTAAAATGATATTTTTTAAAGAAATAAAAGAAAATAAAGATAAAAAAGATATTGTTACATACCTTAATCAAACTTTTTCGACTCAAATAGAAAATATTATTGAAGTAGATGAACAAAAATTTAATATCTACAAAAAAGAGTACTTAAGTAACTTAAAAAGTTTTCCAAAGTTTACATATATGAATAAACAAAATAATAACACTGCTTTGTATTATTTACTTTATTTAGCTTGTGTCATTATATTTTTTGTATTTTATTTTTTTAATGTTTCAAATCAAGATAATATTGAGATAAGTAAAGATATAAAAAATATTAAATTAGAGCATGTTAAAAAAGATTATTTGGATTTACTTGAAAAATATGAAGACAATAAAAAAATCACGCCCACTTTAATTACTTTGTTTAATCTATTAGATAAAAACTCTATTAAATTGATCAATCTAAAAATAGCCCAAAATAAAAGCAGTATAAAAATAAAAGCTACTACCAAGGAGCTTCTGTTGAATTTTCTTGATTTTTATGATGAGAATTCAGTTATAAACAATATGCGATTTATCAAAGAAGAAAATTGTTATGAGATGCATGCAACTATTAAATTACATCAATAACTATTTTGATAAATTAAAATCATTTCAAAAAATTGAAATGGTTTTAATTCCTATCATTATTGCTTTGTTATTGGTTTATAATTTCCCCAATTTACAAAAAAAAGTAATCACCAATATACAAAATATAAATCAAGATGTGTATTACTTTGAAGTGGAAAAACAAAAAATATTAAAAAAACTTAATAATGTTCATAGCATAAAAGCAGTACGAGATATAGAACTGTATGCAAAACAATTAAACGTAGAAATGACTTTACTCAAAGCCAATAAAAACAACCTCTCCTTAGAAGCAATTGGTGAGCTAAAACCCATATTTAACTTTATAAACTTTAGCGAAAACTACAATAATTACACGAAAATTGAACACTTAATGCTTTCAAGAACACAAAAAGATAATGAAATAAAAGTTTATTTAGACCTCTCTTTTGCACAAGTTATTAGAACTGAAAAAGCAAGTGATATGAATGATGAAATAAAGAACGTTCACAATCCTTTTATCTTAAAAGTAATAACACCTTTACCCAAACTTTACGCTATTGTAAATGAACATGTTTTAATAAATAACAAATGGTTAAAACAAAATGATTCCTTTGATGGATATAAAATCCTAAAAATATATCTTGATTATGTTGAACTGGAAAGTAACAACAATGTGTTTAAACTAAGGCTTTTTGAAGAAAATTAATTGTTATAAATTTGAAACTTTATGATATACTCATCGCAATTATCTTCAAGGTTTGTTATGAGTAAATTAAATGAGTACATAATTGATTATAAATTAATTCAAGATTTAAATGTACAAGATTTAAAAACCTTGAAAATACTACCACTTAAAAAATTTGATTTTTATACTTTGATTGCAATTTGTGAAGAATCAAATCTTAGTTCGTTAAACAGCATTTACACTACACCAATTAAAACTATAAAAGTAAATAAAAATGATATATTATTACATTTAAATGAGTTTGAGCCTAGATATAAAATCTTTGACTTGGCTAAGAGTTCTGTGACAAGTTCTCTAAATCAAAGTTATATTGATAAGTTTTTTGAGTATCTTTTAGAATTTGCTATTGGGAAAAATGCTAGCGATATTCACTTTGAAGCTCTTGATGATGCACTGGTAATTAAATATAGGATTGATGGAATACTCTTACAGTTTTTTAAATTTGATTTGGACTTTTATCCAATAGTGAGTTCCGTGATAAAACTTTTTTCAAAACTAGACATCACACAAAAAAGAATTCCAATGAATGGAAGATTTACTAAAGAGATAAACACTCATAAATATGATTTTAGGGTATCTGTTATGCCTACAATTTGTGGGGAATCTATTGTGATTAGAATTTTAACTAAAAACAGTGTAGAAAAAAACCTTAAGGACTTAGGTTTAGATACTCAAACCCTTGAAACAATCAAGACAAAAATGACTTATTCCCAAGGTATGATTCTAATTACGGGACCAACTGGTTCAGGTAAAACCACAACTCTTTATTCTTTATTGAAACATTTATCTACTCAATCTAAAAAAATTATAACAATCGAAGATCCAGTTGAGTATAAACTGCCTAATATTCAGCAAGTAGCCATTAACAATGATATAGGACTTACCTTTAGTAAGATTTTAAAAAATATTTTAAGACAAGACCCTGATGTATTAATGATAGGTGAAATAAGAGATAAAGAATCTTTGGATGTTGCGATTCAAGCTTCACTTACGGGACATTTGGTTCTTGCGACTTTGCATACCAATGATGCAATTTCCACCATCAATCGTTTACTTGATTTACAAGCCGAACCGTACTTAATTGCTTCAACACTTAAAACAATTATTTCACAAAGACTGGTTCTTAAGTTATGTGATTTTTGTAAAGTAAAAAGTGAAACAAAGTTTTATGAAAATTATGGGTGTCCCAAATGTAATTTAACCGGATATAAAGACAGAGTTGTGATTTCTGAATTATTTGTAGTGGATGAAATTGTTTCTTCAATGATTTCCAAACAAAAAGATATCAATGAAATAATTTCTTATTGTAAAAGTAAAGGCTTTAACACTTTATTTGAAAATGGTTTACAAAAAGTTCATGAGGGACTCACTTGTAAAAAAGAGATTTACAGAGCCACAAGATATTAATGGAAAAATATAAAGTTACTTTTCAGCAAGATGGTAAACTTAAACACCTAATTATTCATAGCTCAGATATATCAAAAGAAAACTTACCTCCAAATGTCATAAAAATTGAGCCTCTACGTAAGTCATGGTTGAAATATGAAAAGCCACATACTTTAAAAAAAGAAGAAGTATCTAATTTCTTTTTTGAATTAAATATTATTATAAAAGCTAAGATACCTATTTATGATGCCCTAGAGATTTTGCATAAAGGAACAAAAAACCCACTTCTTAATGAAATAATACTTAAGATGCGAGAGGCACTTCAAAATGGACAAGTCCTTTATATTGTTTTAAAACCTTATGAAAAGTATTTGGGAAATATTGTGATTTCATTTTTTAAAATTGCGCAAGAAAATGGAAACTTAGATGATTCTATTTATTCTTTATCTATTCTTTTAAAAGACATTAATGAAAATAAAAAATTGATTTCACAAAAACTACGCTATCCCTTTGTTTTACTTGTTTCATTATTCTTTTCCCTCTTTTCTATATTTAACTTTGTGATTCCTCAATTTGAATTTATTTTTGAACAATATCATACTTCTTTACCCTTTGCTACTGTTGCTCTTTTAGGAATAAAAGACTTTTTAATGAATTATTTTTTATTTATACTAATATTTTTTGTAATAATTTCATTGATATTGTTCTCTAAATACAAAAAATCACAAATATTTAGATATAAAGTAGATGAGTTTATTATTACAAAAGTTCCATTTATAGGGCCGATTGTTTTTCTAATATATATGCACCGTTTCTTTTTATCTTTAAAGATATTAATAGAGGCAAATTATAAATTTCAAAGTTGTATCATAAACTCTAGTATTTTACTTAAAAACAAATATTTATTAGATAGAATATCGCACATTAATAAAGCAATTCAAAGTGGGGAATCAATTTATGAAGCCTTTACTAAATCAACTTTATTTAATGAACTTACATTAAGACTTATAAGTACTGGTGAAAACAGTAATGCATTACTTTTAAGTGTTAATGAAATTGAAAAAATATATAAGCAAAAACTGGATGAAAAAATAAAACTTTTTTCATCGTTAATTGAACCAATATTTATATTTACAATTATGTTGTTAATAGTATGGGTTATATTGGCTGTCTTAGTTCCATTGTGGAGTATGGGCGAAGTTATAAATGTATGAGAGGTTAACAAATGGAAGAAAAGTTTGAAAATGCAGTAAGAGATATGCTAGAGGCTATTGGTGAAGATGTAAACAGAGAAGGTTTAGAAAAAACGCCTTCACGAGTGCGAAAAGCCTATGAATTTATGTGTAGTGGATACAAACAAGATCCTAAAGAAATCATTCAGAAAGCACTTTTTACAAGTACAAATGAAGAGATGGTTATACTTAAAGATATAGAGTTTTATTCTCAATGTGAACATCATATGTTACCTATTATTGGAAAAGCGCATATTGCTTATATTCCAAATGGTAAAGTGGTTGGATTGTCTAAAATTCCAAGAGTGGTTGATGTATTTGCTAGAAGGTTACAAATACAAGAGCAAATGACAGAACAAATTGCAGATGCTTTAAATGAACACTTGCAACCAAAAGGTGTTGCAGTTGTCCTTGATGCCCGACATATGTGCATGGAAATGAGAGGGGTTGAGAAAATTTGTTCAACAACTGTTACTTCAGCTTTAAGAGGAATCTTCAAAAAAGAGAAAAAAACCAAAGATGAGTTTTTATCTATCATTTCATCTTCTTTTCGTAAATAATTAATGAAATAAACTACCTTTAGTCAGCATTGATTAGGGGTAGGTTTTCATCCTTCTATAAATAATATAATCACATATTAAAATTAACTTAAAAACAATCTCGCAATTATATATTCAGTTGGTATTTTTCTATTTTGGAATAAAATTAAAAAATATAAATTAAAGGCAAATTATGAAATTTGTTTTAACTTTTTTTAAAATATTTATTTTTATTCTCTCACTTGTAACTTTCGCCTATGCTTCTTCAAATTCTTCGTTACATGTGCGTTTATTAATTATTGACTCCCTTAAAGGTGAACCCTATAACACCGTTAGAAAATCAATGATTACAGAACTTGAACGCCTAGGATATGTAGAAAATAAAAACTTAACTATCAAATATTATTCCTTAGGAAATTACGTTGGCACTGGTATTAATATATGGAAACATGAAGAAAAAAATAAACGCAGTGATGTAATATTTTTAAATGGAACCACAGCTACTAAGGCTTTTAAAGAAATTGCACTAGATGATAAAAATAAATTTGTTTTTGCAAATGTTACTGATCCTGTTGGTGTTGGTGTAATTGATAATTTTAAAAGTCCCCCTAAACACAATTTTACGGGCGTTAGTTATCCTGTTCGTATTGAAGACAGATTACGTTTTATTCAAAAAGTATTTCCCAAGGCAAAAAAAATTGGTCTTATATATGGAAATCTTCCCCAATCCCATAGTTACAAAAAATGGATACAAAATGCACTACTATTAGAAGAGTTTAAAAATCTTGAAGTTATTTTTAGAGAAGTAGAATTTGTTAAAAGTGAAGGCGGTCATAAAAGAATGGCTCGGATTGCAAAAAAATATGTTTTAGAGTTAGATAAAGAAGTAGATTTATTTTTGAGTCCTAATGATACCATGGGATCGCAAAAACCTTTTGCAAAAATGGTTTATGAAAATGTCACAAAACCATTAATTGGTTTGGGAAGAAAAGATGTGATGGAAAACTGGGGTGCAACCATGTCCATATATCCATCTTTGCCAGATGCTGGAATTACAGCAGCTCAAATGATTTATAAGTTATTTAATGGTAGTAAAATAAAAGATATCATTCCCCAGTGGCCAAGAACTGGTGTTACCTTTGATTTAACAAAAGCAAAAGAGTTTGGAATTATGATTCCAAACGAATTGATAGATGAAGCAGGTGTAAATATAAAGTATTAATGAGTATTTTATATTTAAAATAATGTTGATACTAAAAGGAGTATGTAATGTTAAATATAATTGCTAAGTTATTTGTCTCTTTGACAATATGTGCGAGTACAGTTTTTGCACTCTCAATAGATGATGTAAAAATGTTTGTTGAAAAAGGAGCAGCTTTATGTGAAGAAAAAGGAAATAAAGTCTGTTTTGATGCTTTTAATGATCCCAATGGTGGGTTTATAAAAGGTGAACTATATATGTTTGCGTATAAATTTGATGGAGTTAATCAGTCACATGGAGCTAATCCTTCAATAAAAGGACGTAACTTATTTAAATTAAAAGATGCAAGTGGAGTACTACTTATTCAAGCATTGATAAATGTAGCAAAAGAAAAAGGAAATGGCTGGTTAGATTATAAATGGTCTCATCCTCAAACAAAAAAAATCACTCCAAAAACTTCATATATTATGAAACTTGAAGGTGATTATTTTATTGGTGCAGGAATGTATAAATAATAATTTGATAGTTAAAATGAACTTCATTTTAACTATCAAAAACCACATAAATTTAAAATAAAACTACATCGTAAAATCCACCTTTATTCAATAACTTTCTCATATAGACATTATTTATACATTTTTTATAATAAAAAATAATCAAAATGTAATATTTGTCATATTCTTGTCATCTAAACTATGTAATATTATGATGTTATTATGTAAATAGATGTATCATACCAAACAAAAAAACACTAAGGGTAGTTAATGAAAAAGGTTATAATTGTAGGGGCTAGTTATGCTGGACTTTACGCGACAAAAAAATTGGCACTAAGCAGTGATGTGGAAGTGCTATTAATTGATAAAAATTCTTATCACTATATACAAGTGGAATCATATGGATTTGTAGCAACTAAATATAAAGCATCTGATGTCACAGTTAACACAAGTGACTATATTAAAAATCTGAATGCAAACGTAAAATTTTATAAAAATGAAGTTTTATCTTTTGATTCAGTTGCAAAAACAGTTACAACAGGGGATAAAGAAACACATTCTTATGATGAATTAATTATTGCAACAGGTTCTTTAACAAATTTTCCTCCACAAGTTCCTAATATTGAAAAATACTCACGAGGAATTAAAACACTTCAAAGAGCAAGTGAAGTAGAGCAAACTTTTGATAAAGTTATTAATGATGCTAATTGGCAAGAAAAAAGTGATGCAAAAAAATCATACAATATGGTGATTGGTGGAGCAGGTCTGTCCGGAGTAGAAATAGCTGCAGAAATGGCAAACTTACTTAAAAAACACAAATCAAAAACAAATACTGAAGCTTATGCTATAAATATTATCATTGTTGATGGAATGCCAACAGTACTCCCAGGTATGGATGAGAGATTGGTAACTGCTTGTCAAGAGAGATTAGAAGACTTAGGTATTCAAATTCACTTAGGATCTTTTATCAAAGATGTAGATGAGAGTAAAATCTACTTAATGAATGATGTTGAAATAGAATATGACTACTTTGTGTTTACTGGTGGTGTTAAAGCAATTACTTTAAATTCTGACAAAGAATATGAAGTAAATAAGTTAAATCAGTATGTTGTAAATGATAAACTTCAATTGCTTGGAGAAGACAATATCCATGTGATTGGTGATGCTGCTCAAATTATGATAGGCGGAAAATATTTTCCACCTACTGCACAAATTGCAATAAAAGCTGGTGAATACGTAGCAACTGCAATTACTTCAAACAGTAATGAAAACTTTGATTTTAAATCAAGTGGGGTATTGGTATCTCTTGGTGGATGCTATGCTATAGGTCTTGCTAACGATAAATATTTTATTAAAGGACTTCTTGCACATGTCTTAAAAAAAGTAGTAACAACTATGCATAAAAGAAAATTCATCTAAAAAAATATAAGTATTTGATACTTATGTCATAATTTTGTCATATCTTGCGTATATACTAAAAATGTAAAAAAGGTGTAGATAAAGTGTAGCTCATTACTCAAATGACTACACATATTTACATACATTAGGAGTATATATGTCAAAAGTTGCATTTATCGGTTTAGGGAATATGGGTGAACCTATGGCTGCAAACCTAATCAAAGCAGGACATGATCTTGTAGTATTTGATTTGGTAGCAGCACCCCAAGAACGACTAAAAAAACAAGGCGCAAAAATTGCAAGTAGCGCTTTAAATTCTATTCAAGATGTAGATTTCGTAATCAGCATGTTACCAGCAGGAAAACATGTAGAAGGCTTATATCTAGGCGAATCTGCTCTATTTAATAATATTTCAAAAAACACTATTATAATTGATTGTAGCACTATTGATGTGGCTACTACTAAAAAACTCTCAACTGAAGCTGAAAAAGTAGGACTTAATATAGTCGATGCTCCCGTATCTGGTGGCGTTGCAGGTGCTACTGCTGGAACACTTAGTTTCATGGTAGGTGCAACTGAAGAGAATTTTTACAATGTAAAAGAACTCTTAGCAAATATGGGTAAAAATATATTCCATGCAGGTGATGCGGGTGCTGGTCAAATGGCAAAAGCTTGTAACAATATGTTACTTGGAATTATGATGGCTGGAACTTCAGAGGCTTTACAACTTGGAATTGCAAATGGATTAGATCCAAAAAAACTCTCAGAAATCATGTTAAATAGTAGTGGGCGTAATTGGACACTTGAAGTTTACAATCCTTGTCCAGATGTACAAGAAAATGTTCCTTCTAGTAATGATTATGAAGGTGGATTTGCCTTAGATCTTATGCTAAAAGATATGAACCTAGCATTACAAGCAAGTTTAGAAAGTAAATCTTCAACACCTCTTGGATCACTATCAAGAAGTTTATATGCACAACATTCAAATATTGGAAATGGTCATAAAGATTTTTCCAATATCTTTAATCAATTTTCGAAAAACTAAATGGTCAAAAATTTTGTAAAAGGAGGATGTTTACTTAGTTGTTTAAAAAAACATTGTACGAAAAAAAGTTACTAGAAATTAATTACAAAAACAAAAACACAAATAAAAGGAAAGTTATGAAAGTTAAAAATATAGCATTAGCGACAGTAGTATCATTAGGTATGGTTTCAACAAGTTTAGCAGCAGATGATAAAAAAGTTTTACTTAAAGTTCCAACAACATTCTCTACAAGTTTAATTGGTTTAGGAACTCCACTTCCAGCATTTAAAAAAGGTTTAGAGTCAATCTCTTCAACTGTAAAAGTTAAAATTTATGAACCAAAAAAATTAATTGCACCTTTTGAAATTTTAGATGCTGTTTCTTCTGGTAAAGTAAATGCGGGTTGGTCAACTGCTGGATATTGGAAAGGTAAAATTCCTGCAGCGGCAATTTTCTCATCAGTACCATTTGGTCCAGAAGCTCCTGAGTTTTTCTCTTGGTTATATAAAGGTAATGGTTTAAAATTATATCAAAAAATGTATGATGATGCTAAGTACAATGTACATGTTCTTCCTTGTTCAATTTCATCACCTGAAACTGCTGGTTGGTTTAAAAAAGAAATTAATTCACCAGAAGATTTAAAAGGTCTTAAAATGAGATTCTTTGGACTTGGTGGAGATGTTATGTCTAAACTTGGAGTTGCAACTTCATTACTTCCAGGTGGAGAGATTTTCTCAGCACTTGAAAAAGGTGTAATTGACGCAAGTGAATTCTCTATGCCAGTTGTTGATAAACTATTAGGTTTTCACAAAATTGCTAAGTTTAACTACTTCCCAGGTTGGCATCAACAAGCAACAGTATTTGAATTGTTAATTAACAATAATACTTGGAACAAAATGAGTAATATGCAACAAAACGCAATTGCTATGACTTGTAAAGCAAATATGACTGACTCTTTAGCTGAATCTGAAGCAGTTCAAGGTGCAGCAATTAGAGAAAATATTGAAAAAAATGGTGTTCAAGTTAAAAGATGGTCTCCTGAGATGTTAACAGCATTTAGAGGCGCTTGGGGTGAAGCATTGGTTGATTTAAGAAAAGATGAAACGTTTGATGCGGTTTGGAAAGATTTAGCGGCATTCAGAAAAGATTACAAATTCTGGAATGAATTAGCATTCTTACCAAGATAGTCTGAATAAGTAATTTACAAAAGGATTAATATGAGTGAAAAAGACCACATTGTTGAACCTCTTCAAGTTTATGAAGATATTAGTCATAGCCAAGAGAGTGAAACAGGTTTAAAAAACGAAAAAATACCAAACATTTGTAAGTTACTAGATGCAATCGTTTTCAAGATAGGGACAGTCATTTCATGGCTGTCTGTATTTTTAATTGCAATTATAGTAATACAAGTTTTTTTAAGATACGCCTTCAATATAAATTATATTCAATTAGAAGAATTACAATGGCATTTATATGCAATTATAGTTATGTTTGGATTATCGTACGCAATGGTTAATCACTCACATGTTCGAGTTGATATTGTTAGAATCAAATTTAGCACCAATCTACAAAGAAAAGTAGAAATAATTGGTATTTTATTTTTAATGGTTCCCTTTATGTTTATAGTTATTGATTTTGGTACGGATTTAACTATGGAAGCATTAAGAGTAAATGAAAGATCAAATTCACCTGATGGTTTACCCTTCAGATGGATTATAAAAAGTGTGATGCCTATCAGTTTTATTTTATTATTTATGGCGAGTATTTCTCGACTTATTAGGCATGTTAGTTATTTAATGAAAGGTTCTAAGAATGGAAATTAATGATTATTTAGTAATATCAATGTTTTTCTCTTTTATATTTCTACTTATATCAGGAATTCCTGTTGCTTGGGTTTTAGGTGGAGTTGGAGTTGCATTTGTGGGAGTTGGATATCTTTCAGATATGTATTTTGATACCATCACTGGGCTTGATTATATGACAATTGGTCTGGTTTCAAATAGAATATTTAAAATTATGGATAACTGGATATTGGTTGCTCTTCCCATGTTTATTTTTATGGGTCTGGCACTTGATGAATCAGGAATTGCAGAAAAACTTCTTAAGTCACTTCAAAGATTTTTTGGAAAAATGAGAGGTGGATTGGCAATTACAGTTGTATTATTGGGTGTTATGTTAGCAGCTTCAACTGGAATCATTGGAGCATCTGTTGTACTTTTAGCAGTGATGTCACTTCCTGTTATGTTAAAACAAGGGTATGACAAGCAGACAGCGCTTGGTGT
>MAAG01000137.1 GCA_002163065.1 Arcobacter sp. 31_11_sub10_T18 | reverse complement strand
AAAATATTTATAGATGTTTATGATAAAGATGATGAGGTTATTCTCTGCGTTCAAGACAATGCCGGTGGAATTCCTATACATTTCATTGAGGATGTGTTTAAAGCAAACGTTACGTCTAAACTAGAAGGCAAAGGAACAGGAATTGGTTTATACATGTCAAAAATGATTATTGAGAAAATTGGAGGCAGTATTAAAGTAGAAAATAAAAATAATGGAGCATGTTTTATTATTAGCCTTCATTCCAAAATAAATGGATGACTTATACGGCTTCACTCTCTTCAATTAAATCCATCATATTTTCATATACTTCTTGAGCTTGTACATCGCTAATCATATCTGTCTCAATCGCTTCTAGTATATTTTGAAGTTCCACCATAAAAGATTCCATATCTTTAATGACATTCATATCATCTTCACTTGCTGTGTTATTAACAAGTAATTTATGTAAGTCTTCTATATAAGCTTCCACTTCAGGAAGCATTCTCACTGATACGATTTCTTGTAGGTTTTTTTTAATCTCTGTCATAAACAATTCTTTTTATTTATTATAGCGTTTTGCAATCATGCCTACAATATATATAAAGATTAATTATAAAATAAAAGTATTCTTTATTATATAAAAAATGATAATTCTGATTATTCTTGATTACTTATTTAAAACTTATTAGAGAAATGTAGTTAGAAACTTAAGAATAAAACTTAGCATTTTCTTAATCTATAAGCATAAGTCTTAATATCATCCTTATTAAAAGGAAGGAAAAGAGCAATTAAATTAAGCGGAGCACCATTATACTTGACTTTTAAAGACATTTAAGTTATAATCCGCGTCCATAAAATAGATCAGTGGCCAATTTTTGGTTTAACTGACGTGTTCTTTAAAGGAAAAAAATGGAAAAAATTAGATTAAAGCTTAAAGCTTACGATCATAGAGTTTTAGATCGAAGTGTTGCTTCTATTGTGGAAGCTGTTAAGAGAACAGGTGCTGAGTTAAGGGGTCCAATCCCTTTACCAACAAAAATTAGAAAGTATACTGTAATCAAAGGTCCTCACGTTAATAAATCATCGAGAGAACAATTTGAAATCAGAGTACATTCAAGAATGATTGATATTGTTTCTGCAACTCCGGACACGGTTGACTCTTTAATGAAGTTAGACCTTGCGCCAGAAGTTGATGTAGAAGTAAGATCAATGGGTCAAGAGTAGGAAAGGGTATAGATGGAATTCATAGTTGAAAAAATCGGTATGAGCAGAACTGTTTCTGTTCCAAGTTTACCTGTAACATTACTTAAAGTTCTTGAAACTAAAGTTTGTGAAGTAGCTGAAAACGGTCAAGCATTCGTTGCATATAGCAAGGGCAAAAAAAATAATAAGACTATTGACGGTCAACAAAAGAAATATTCTTTAAGTGCTGAGTTTAACAGATTTGCAACAATTACTGTAGCAAATACTGAAGCTGGTGACTTAGACGTTTCTGGTTTATCTGAAGCTAAATTACTTAAGTCTTCATTTAACTCTAAAGGTAGAGGTTTTGCCGGTGTAGTTAAAAGATGGAACTTTGCAGGTGGTAGAGCATCTCACGGTCATAGAATGGGTCGAAGAACTGGTTCTATTGGTAATGCTGAGTGGCCAGGTAGAGTAATGCGTGGTAAGAAAATGCCAGGTCATTATGGTAACACTAAAGTTACAGTTAAAAATGATGTTGTATCATTTGACGCTGAAACAGGAATCTTAGTTGTTAAGGGTGCAGTTTCTGGACCTAATGGTGGCTTAGGAAGAGTAAGGATTGCTAAATGAGTAATGCAGTAGTATTAAACGATAAATTCGAAAACAATGGTAGTATTGAATTACCAGCTAAATTTGAGGGAATTCATTCTCACAATTTATATTTATATTGTAAATCTTACCTAGCTTCTTTAAGAGCGAATACTGCAAGAGTTAAAAATAGATCTGCAGTAAGCGGTGGTGGTAAAAAACCTAAAGCTCAAAAAGGTAGTGGTGGTGCTAGATGGGGAACGTTAAGATCTCCTTTATTTGTTGGTGGTGGACAAGTTTTCGGACCTTCAAAAAGAAACTACAATCAAAAAATCAATAAAAAACAAAAAGTTTTAGCACTTAATTTTGCAATTAACGCTCAAGCTGCAAATGGTACACTATTTGTTGCAGACAGCTTATCTGTAGAATCAGGTAAAACTAAAGATGCGCTTTCAATTTTAAATAAATTAAACCAAAGAGATACATTAATTGTAGTTGATACAATTACTGAAAAATCTTACCTTGCGTTTAGAAACATTAAAAATTGTTATATGATAGAAAAACAAGAAGTGAATGCTTACTTGATTTCTGCTTATCATTCAGTGCTTATTGAAAAATCAGTGCTTGATGCATTAACTAAAGAGGCATAATCATGGCAGATATTACAGATATTAAAGCAATATTGTATACAGAAAAAACAATTGAGCTTCAAGAGAATGGAATTGTTGTTGTTCAAACAAGTCCAAGAATGACTAAAAATGGTTTAAAAGAAGTTTTTAAAGAATATTTTGGAGTTACTCCTAAAAAAGTTAATTCTTTAAGACAAAGTGGTAAAGTTAAAAGATTTAAAGGTAAATTAGGAAAACGTCCTGACTTTAAAAAATTCTATGTAACTCTTCCAGAGGGCGCTGAAATAGCGAACCTTTCAGCTTAAGGGATAATGAATGGCAATTAAAAAATTTAGACCAATAACTCCTGCAAGAAGATTTATGTCAGTTATGGATACTTCTGATATTACTTCTAAACCAACAGTTAGATCTTTACTTGTAAGAGTAAAAGCTCATGCTGGTAGAAATAATAACGGTAGAATCACTTCTAGACACAGAGAAGCAGGTGCAAAAAAATTATACAGAATCATTGATTTCAAAAGAAATAAACTTGGTGTTGAAGGTACAGTATCTACTGTAGAATACGACCCATACAGAAACTGTAGAATTTGTTTAGTAACTTATGCTGATGGTGATAAAAGATATATTTTACAACCAAGTGGACTTAAAGTTGGAGATAAAATTTCTTCTGCTGTATCTGGATTAGATATTCTTCCAGGTAATGCAATGAGTTTAATCAACATCCCAGTTGGTACAATGGTTCATAATATTGAAATGAAACCAGGTAAAGGTGGGCAAATTGCTCGTTCTGCTGGTGGATATGCTCAAATTATGGGTAGAGAAGACAAATACGTTGTTTTAAGATTACCATCAGGTGAGATGAGAAAGATACTTTCTGTTTGTATTGCAACAATTGGTATTGTTGGAAACGAAGACTTCTCAAACATGGTAGTTGGTAAAGCAGGTCGTAGTAGACACTTAGGTATTAGACCGCAAACAAGAGGGTCAGCAATGAACCCAATTGATCACCCACATGGTGGTGGTGAAGGTAAGACTAACTCTGGTAGACATCCTGTAACTCCATGGGGTATGCCAACTAAAGGTTATAAAACTAGAAAGAAAAAAGCTAGTGATAAACTAATCATTTCAAGAAAAAAGAAGTAAGGGCTTAAGATGGCAAGATCAATAAAAAAAGGTCCATTCGTAGACAATCATTTAATGAAAAAAGTTGTAGCTGCTCAAGAATCAGGAAATAAAAAACCAATTAAGACTTGGTCTAGAAGATCTATGATTCTTCCTGATATGATAGGGTTAACTTTTACTGTTCACAATGGAAGAAACTTTGTACCTGTAAATGTTACAGAAAATCACGTTGGATATAAACTAGGTGAATTTGCACCTACTAGAACTTTTAAAGGGCATAAAGGCTCAGTACAAAAGAAGGTCGGTTAAGATGGCAAGAGCAATATTAAAATTCGTTAGAGTTGCACCTCTTAAAGCTAGATTAATCGCAAAAGAAGTTCAAGGAATGAACGCTGAGTATGCAATCGCATCTTTAGAATTCACACCTAACAAAGCTGCTAAATTAATCTCTAAAGTTATCGCATCTGCTGTTGCAAATGCTGGTTTAGAGCCTGAAGAAGCAATCGTTACAAGTGCTAGAGTAGATAGAGGACCAGTTCTTAAAAGATTTACTCCAAGAGCTAGAGGTAGTGCTTCACCAAAGCATAGACCAACAGCGCACATTATGATTGAAGTTGCTGCTGCAACTAAAGGAGACAAGTAATGGGTCAAAAAGTTAATCCAATAGGTCTAAGACTAGGAATTAATAGAAACTGGGATTCAAGATGGTTCCCAACTTTTTCAAAAATGCCTGCAAACGTTTTAGAAGATGACAAAATTAGAAAGTTCGTTAAAAAAGAACTTTATTATGCTGGTATCGCTCAAACGTTAATTGAGAGAACTGCTAAAAAAATTAGAGTTACAATTGTTGCTGCTAGACCTGGTATCGTTATCGGTAAAAAAGGTGCAGACGTTGAAAAACTTAAAACTAATTTAGCAAACCTAGTAGGTCGTGAAGTTGCTGTTAATATTAAAGAAGAAAGAAAACCTCAATTATCTGGTCAACTTTCAGCTGAAAATGTTGCACAACAATTAGAGCGAAGAGTTGCATTTAGAAGAGCTATGAAAAGAGTTATGCAAAATGCAATGAAGGGCGGAGCTAAAGGTATTAAAGTTTCTGTTTCTGGTCGACTTGGTGGAGCTGAAATGGCTAGAACTGAGTGGTACTTAGAAGGTAGAGTTCCTTTACATACACTAAGAGCTAGAATTGACTATGGATTTGCTGAAGCTCATACTACTTATGGTTGTGTTGGTATTAAAGTTTGGATTTTCAAAGGTGAGGTTCTTGCAAAAGGAATTCCTGTTGAAAAAGCTGAAGACAGCAAACCAAAAAGAAGACCACAGAAGAGAAGAGGTAAATAATTATGTTAATGCCTAAGAGAACTAAATACAGAAAAGTTATGAAGGGTCGAAACAGAGGTAAGTCTTTTAGAGGTCACTCTTTAACTTACGGAGAAATCGGTCTTAAAGCAGTTGAGCATGGAAGAATTGACTCTCGTCAAATCGAAGCTGCCAGAGTTGCTATGACTAGAAAAGTAAAAAGACAAGCTAAAGTTTGGATTATGGTATTCCCAGACAAACCACTTACTGCAAAACCATTAGAAACAAGAATGGGTAAAGGTAAAGGTTCTGTTGACAGATGGGTAATGAACATTAAGCCAGGTAGAATTTGTTTCGAGATGGCTGGAGTTAGTGATGAGCTTGCTCGTGAAGCATTTGCATTAGCAAAAGCTAAACTTCCATTTAAAACAAAAATTGTAACAAAAGACAGTGAAAATGAATTATTCTGATTTAAAAGATAAAAGCTCTAAAGAGCTTACAGACTTATTAAAAGAAAAAAAGGTGCTACTTTTTGAATTAAAAGCTAAGCTAAAAACTATGCAGTTGACAAATACTAGTGAATTAAGAGTAGCTAAAAAAGAAATCGCAAGAATTCAAACTGCTATTACTGCAGTAAAAGCATAAGGATCTAAGTATGAGTACGCATAAAAGAGAGATTCAAGGTGTAGTGGTAAAAATTTCTGGAGAAAAAACTGTTTCTGTTTTAGTTACAAGATCAGTTCTTCATCCTAAATATCACAAAATTGTAAAAAGATTTAAGAAATACTTAATTCATGATGAAAAAAGTGAAGCTAAAGTTGGAGATTCGGTTATCGCACGTGAGTGTAGACCATTATCTAAAACTAAATCTTATAGATTAAAAACTATAACAGCAACAGGAGCTCAGTAATGATTCAAAGTTTTACTAGACTTAATGTAGCTGATAATACTGGTGCAAAAGAAATCATGTGTATCAAAGTATTAGGTGGATCTAAAAGAAGATATGCTTCAGTTGGTGACGTTATTGTTGCTTCTGTAAAAAAAGCAATACCTACTTCTAAAGTTAAAAAAGGTTCAGTTGTAAAAGCTGTTGTTGTTAGAACTCATAAAGAGATTCAAAGAGAAAATGGTTCTTTAATCAGATTCGACGACAATGCAGCGGTTATTCTTGATGCTAAAAAAGAACCAATTGGAACAAGAATTTTTGGACCAGTTGCTAGAGAAGTAAGATATGCAAACTTTATGAAAATTGTTTCACTTGCTCCGGAGGTATTATAATGGCTAAATATGGTATTAAAAAAGGCGATACAGTAAAAATTATCGCTGGTGATGACAAAGGTAAAACTGGTGAAGTTTTAGCTGTATTACCTTCTAAAGGTAAAGTAATCGTTAAAGATTGCAAAATTGCTAAAAAAACTGTTAAACCTGATCAAGATAAAAACCCAGATGGTGGTTTTGTAAACAAAGAAATGCCTATTGATATTTCTAATGTTGCTAAAGTAGAAGGTGAATAAGATGGCTTCAAGATTATTAGAAAGATATAAAGCAGAGATCGTTCCTGCTTTACAATCTGAATTTGCACAAAACAAAATGTTAACTCCAAAACTAGAGAAAGTTGTTATTTCTGTAGGTGCTGGTGAAGCAATGAAAGATAGTAAATTAATGCAAAACATTGAAGATACTATTTCTTTAATAGCTGGTCAAAAAGCTGTTAGAATTATTGCTAAAAAATCTGTTGCTGGATTTAAAGTAAGAGAAGGTACACCTGTAGGTTGTAAGGTTACTTTAAGAGGTGAGCAAATGTATAACTTCTTAGACAAACTTATTTCTATTGCTTTACCTAGAGTAAAGGATTTTGCTGGTCTTAACAGAAATGGTTTTGATGGTCGAGGTAACTTTAACTTTGGACTTGACGAACAATTAATGTTCCCAGAAGTTGTTTATGACAACATTATTAAAACTCACGGTATGAATATTTCTATTGCTACAAGTACTGATTCTGATACTCAATCTTTCAGATTATTAGAACTTGTAGGTGTACCGTTCACAAAAGGAAAAGCGTAATGGCAAAAAAATCTATGATTGCTAAGCAAAAAAGAGAACCAAAATTCTCTACAAGAGCTTACACAAGATGTTCAATTTGTGGTAGACCTCATTCTGTTTATAGAGACTTCGGTCTTTGTAGATTATGTTTAAGAAAAATGGCTAACGAGGGATTACTTCCTGGCGTTAGAAAATCTAGTTGGTAGGAGAATAAAGCCCATGATGAATGATTTAATCGCAGACGCTTTAACAAGAATTAGAAATGCAGCACTTAGAAAACTCGAAGTTGCTACATTGGTACACTCTAATACTGTTGTTGGTGTCTTAACTGTTTTACAAAAGAAAGAGTACATTGAAAACTTTAAAGTTGTAGATGGAAAAAATAATAAAAGAACTGTTTCAGTTACATTAAAATATGATGACAACGAAAAAAGTGTAATTAACGAAATTACTAGAGTTTCTAAACCAGGAAGAAGAGTTTATAAACCAGCTTCTGAAATCAAGAACTTTAAAAACGGTTACGGTACTATTATTGTAAGTACATCTAAAGGTGTACTTGCAAACGATGAAGCACATGCAGCAAACCTTGGTGGTGAGCTTTTATGTACAGTATGGTAGGGGAATAGAAAATGTCAAGAATTGGAAAAAAACCTATCGCAATCCCATCAGGAGTTGAAGTAACTGTTGATGGTACTATTGTTACAGTTAAAAAAGGTAACAAATCTTCTACAATTGAAACTCACGGTAGAGTTACTGTTGAAGTTGTAGAATCAAATGTGGTTTTCACAAGAATTGGAGAAGATAAAGAATCTTCTGCATTCTGGGGAACTTACAGAGCTTTAACTAACAATGCAATTACTGGGTTATCTACTGGTTTTGCTAAGTCTTTAGAAATCAACGGTGTTGGTTATAGAGCTGCTGTTAAAGGTAAAGTATTAGAACTACAATTAGGTTATTCTCACCCAATTAATTACGAAATCCCTGCGGGACTAGAAATTACTGTTGATAAGAACTTAATCCATATTAAAGGTGCTGACAAACAACAAGTTGGTCAAACTGCTGCAATTATTAGAGGCTACAGAAAACCAGAACCGTACAAAGGTAAAGGTGTGAAGTATACTGACGAGACAATCGTTAGAAAAGCCGGAAAAACTGCTAAGTAAGGTATGAATGATGAGTAGAGCAAAAGATTTAGCGAAAAAGATTTCTTCTAGAATTAGAAGAAAGAGAAGAGTTAGAGGAAATATTTCTGGAACTGTTGCAGTTCCAAGAGTATCTATTTTCAAGTCAAACAAATTCATATCTGCACAAGCAATTGATGATGTTACAGGTGTTACACTAGCAGCAGTTAGTAGTCAAAAATTAGGATTAAACGTAAACAAAGCAAATGCAACTAAAATTGCAACTGAATTTGCTGCTACTCTTAAATCTAAAGAGATTACTACTGTTGTTTTTGACAGAAACGGTTATTTATATCATGGTGTTGTTGCAGCTTTCGCTGACGCACTTAGAGATAATGGAATTAAGGTATAACAATGGCAGTTAATAGAGAAGATTACGAAGAAGCAATCGTAAAAATTGGACGAGTAACTAAAGTTGTTAAAGGTGGTCGAAGATTTAGATTCACTGCTTTAGTTGTTGTTGGAGATAAACAAGGTTCTATCGGTTTTGGTACTGGTAAAGCAAAAGAAGTTCCTGATGCTATTAAAAAAGCTTTAGATGATGCATTTAAAAGCTTAGTTAAAGTTAACATCAAAGGTACAACTATTGCACATGATATAGAACATAAATATAATGCAAGTAAAATTTTACTTAAGCCTGCATCTGCAGGTACAGGGCTAATCGCTGGAGGAGCTGCTAGACCAGTTCTTGAATTAGCTGGAGTAAAAGATATTATTGCAAAATCTTTAGGTTCAAATAACGCAAATAACCTAGTACAAGCTACTGTTGAAGCTTTAGCTAGAATTAAAGGATAGCATATGGCATTAGATAATTTATCACCAGCTGCTGGAAGTACTAGAGAGATTAAAAGAGTTGGACGTGGTCAAGGTTCAGGAATGGGTAAGACTGCAACTCGAGGTAACAAAGGTCAAAAAGCTAGATCTGGTTACAAAATCAAAAGAGGTTTTGAAGGTGGTCAACAACCAATTCATAGAAGACTTCCAAAAGTAGGATTTACATCTAGAGTTGCAAAACCTTATTCAATTAACGTTGAAAAAGTTAAGCAAGTTGCAGCTTTAGAAGAAATTACATTAGAATCAATTAAATCAGTATACAAGTTATCAAAATCTGTTACAAAAGTAAAATTAATTGGTACAGGTGCTAAAGGTTTAGCATCTAAGATTAAAGACGAAAACGTAACAACAACTGGTAACTAGTTATGAGCAAAGATCTAATAAATAAAATTCTTATTACATTAGGTTTCATACTTTTATACAGGGTTCTGGCATACGTGCCAGTTCCTGGTGTGAATATTGACGTGGTAAAAGAATTTTTTGATTCAAATGCTAATAACGCTTTAGGGCTTGTCAATATGTTTAGTGGTAATGCAATCGAAAGATTAAGTATTATCTCTTTAGGTATCATGCCTTATATTACTGCCTCAATTATTATGGAGCTTTTAGCTGCAACTTTCCCCGCACTTGGTAAAATGAAAAAAGAACGTGATGGTATGCAAAAATACATGCAAATCATTAGATACGCAACAATTGTAATTACTATAATTCAAGCTGCTGGTGTATCAATGGGTCTTAATTCTTTAACAGGCGCAACTGGAGCTAGTGCCATTTCAATTGATATGGATACATTTGTTATTGTTTCTGCTATTTCTATGTTAGCTGGAACTATGATGTTAATGTGGATTGGTGAACAAATCACTCAAAGAGGTATTGGTAACGGTATTTCTTTAATCATTTTCGCTGGTATTGTTTCTGCAATTCCTAGTGCAATTGGTGGTACGATTGATTTGGTTAACAATGGTCAAATGAATTTCTTAGTTGTAATTGGTATTTTAGTCATTGTTCTTGCAACTGTTGGTTGTATCATTTATGTTGAATTGGGTGAACGTCGAGTTCCTGTTTCTTATTCACGTAAAGTTATGATGCAAAATCAGAAAAAAAGAGTAATGAATTATATTCCAATTAAAGTGAACTTATCAGGAGTTATTCCTGCGATTTTTGCAAGTGCGATTTTGATGTTCCCTGCTACTATTTTACAAGGTTCAACTAATCCTACACTTTTAGCAATCTCAGATTACTTAAGTCCTGGTAGTTATACATTTAATTTACTGATGTTCTTATTTGTAGTATTTTTTGCATATTTTTATGCATCAATTACGTTTAATGCTAAAGACATCTCAGAAAACTTAAAAAAACAAGGTGGTTTTATTCCTGGTGTTAGACCAGGGGAAAGCACTGCAGGCTTCTTAAATGAAGTTGCTGGTCGATTAACTTTCTGGGGATCAATGTACTTAGGATTAGTATCTACTGTTCCATTATTGTTAGTTCAAGCAATGGGCGTACCATTTTATTTTGGTGGAGTTGCGGTTTTAATCGTAGTTCAAGTAGCTATTGATACTATGAGAAAAATTGAAGCTCAGCAGTATATGAATAAATATGAAACTTTAAGTGCAGTGGGACTTTAAAAAATTATGTCAATAATTTTAAGAAAACCTCATGAAATTGAAAAGCTTCGTAGCGCATCTTTGATCGTTGCGAAGACTTTAGATCACTTAAATAACAATGTTAAACCTGGAATGACACTTCTTGAAGTGGATAAAATGGGAGATGATTATCTAGTTTCGCTTGGAGCTAGACCATCTTTCAAGGGTTTATATGGCTTTCCTAATGCAGTTTGTACATCACTTAACGAAATAGTTATCCATGGAATTCCTAATGATACAGTATTAAAAGAGGGTGATATCCTTGGTATTGATATTGGATCAGAGCTGGATGGTTGGTATGGTGATGCTGCAATTACAATGCCTATTGGAAAGATAAGTAAAGAAGATGAAGATTTAATTGCTTGTTCAAAGGATACTTTATATTACGCTATAAGTATAATTAAAGAAGGTATGAGGTTTAAAGAATTATCTCAGGCAATTGAGCAGTTTATAGTTGACCGTGGTTATCAACCTTTGATCCGTTTTTGTGGACATGGAATTGGAAAAAAACCGCACAGTGAACCTGAAATTCCAAATTATTTGGAAAACGGTAATGCAAAATCTGGACCTAAAATTAAAAATGGAATGGTATTTTGTTTAGAACCAATGATATGTCAAAAAGAAAGAGAACCTGTTATCTTAGATGATGATTGGTCTGTTGTTTCACAAGACGGTTTGAGAAGCAGTCACTATGAACATACAGTTGCTGTTATAAACGGTAAGGCTGAAATATTAAGTCAAATATAATTATTTGATTTTTTTAAATATATTCAAAGTACAAAGTAAAGTATACTAGGAGAAAATGTGTCAAAAGATGATGTAATAGTAATTGACGGTAAAGTTATTGAAGCATTGCCAAATGCTATGTTTAAAGTTGAGTTAGATAATGGACATCCAGTGTTATGTCATATCTCAGGTAAAATGAGAATGCATTACATTAAAATCCTTCCTAATGATAAAGTAAAAGTGGAGATTACTCCATACTCTTTAGATAAGGGTAGAATTACTCACCGATATAAATAACATATCCGAAAAGCTCAAAAACCTTTATGGTTTTTGAGCTTTTTTATTCTTCAATTGTAACATATTTGTTATTCTTTTCTTCAAATTTCTTTAAATTTACCAGTTATTAAAACATAAAGTGTTAAAATATTGTCATAAAATTCACCATAAGATAATATATGAAAACACAAATTGTAGAGATCATTCGTGATACTTTATCCTCTTTGGATAAAAAAGATATTCAAGCAACACCCAAAAACTATTCAAAAGAATTTTATACTCAGGCTTTAGAAAAAGATGCCAATATTGCTGATCTAGAATTATTACAAAATACAATTAAATCTTTAGATTATAATGAACAAAAACTTGTGGTAGAAAACAATTATAATACCTATTCCGAATTATCCCAAATATTACTTAATAGAATATCTTTAGATGAACTCAGAGAGTTTGTTTTTGTTATAGAAGAGTTATTACAACCTTCCATTAACTATGAAATTGAAGAGAAAATAGAATATTTAACTCAGAAGTTAATTGATGACCCTAAGTTAATACTTTCAAAAGATACTGCAAGAAATCTAAGAACTATTTCACATGAGCGAATTGACTTAGATAGATTGGTAGTTAGAGAAAAAGCAAGTGATATTGTTAAACTTACTACTCTTATGGGTAAGTATTTTGAAAAATCAATTATTCAAAGTGGTGACTCAATGACTGAAGTAATTGGTATTAAAAATGAGATTGAAGATTTAAGTTTATCAAAACATACCAATAGAGAAATTGGATTATTACAAACAAAACTTATAGATACAGTTTATAATTTGGAAAATACAATAGAAAAAAACCATGTTGAATTAAAACAGAGACAAGATGATTTTAATAATTTACATGAAACTATACAACAGTTACAAAAAGACTTAGAAAAAGAAAAAGAACAAAAACATATAGATTATTTAACGGGCCTTTTAAACAGAAGAGCTTATGAAATTGAGATCAAAAAATTTGAAAAGAAATATAAAGTTTTTGATTCCTCTTTTGCAATAATTTTCTTAGATATTGACCATTTTAAAAAAATTAACGATAACTATGGACATGATTGTGGTGATTTTGTATTAAAGACATTTGGACAAATTCTTAAAATGTTAACAAGGGACGAAGATAAAGTAGTACGTTATGGGGGAGAAGAGTTTGTTACTCTTATTCGATATGATGAAGAAAAAGATGTTATCAAATATCTTAAAAGAATTAAGAATCTTATTGGAAAAAATAATTTTGTATACAACAATATAAAAATTAAAATTAAATTCTGTGCAGGAGTCGCTTTACGTACAAACTACGAGTCCTATGCTGATACAATTAATTATGCAGATAAATTGTTGTATAAAGCCAAACATACAGGTAGAGATAAAATTATTCTTGATGACAATACTATTATTTAGCTTTTTTATAAATACTTAGTTCATTTAAAGGCTTTTATTTTTATGACAAATATGTATAAAAGTTCTTTTTTTGTACAATAATGCCCATGACCAAAGCCATACAATCAAAACTATTAAACCATCTAAACCTTCTTAATTCCATGGGATACCAATACTTAGAGCCCATAGACTTAAAAGAAATAAATCAGACTCAAGTTACTATGCCAAATAATTTTAATGCTTTAAAATCACTTGCTATTAATTGCAGTTTGTGTGAATTGTCAAAGTCAAGAAGAGCAGTTCTATTTGGAGAGGGTAACCTTAATACAAATGTTATGTTTATAACAGATAGTGTTGCGAGTATTGAAGATGAACTTGGAAAGTTTTATGTGGGTAAAGCTGGACAACTGCTAACAAAAATGATTGAGAATGTATTAGAGCTAAGTGTTCAAGAGTTTTATATTACGAGTGTTACTAAATGTTCTCCTTCAAATAATAAAGTTATTAATATTAATGAAGTTAATATTTGTAAACCTTATTTAGAAAAACAGATTGAACTTATCAAACCTCGGCTGATTGTAACATTGGGTGATTTGGCTTACAAACACTTAACCACTGATACCACTGATTTTTCTCAAATAAGAGGTAAAATTGTTAAGTTTAATAATATTGATTTAATACCCACTTTTAATCCAAGTTTCTTGTTACGAAACCCTTCATCAAAAAAAGAAGCCTTTCACGATATGTTAAAAATAAAATCACTTATGGAGTCATTTTGAAAAAATATTATTTTTTAATTTTACTATTATTTATTATCACTGGTTGTGCGACCAAAGAAAATCAAATCAATGTTATGGCTAATAAAGCAATATTAAAACAAACTCCCAAGCAGAAAAAGCTTGCACCCATTTATAAACGAGATACTTTCCAAAAGAATATGATAAATTCTGATGAAGCAATAAGTGAAGTTCTTATTGAAGAAGAAGTTATCATTGATAAAGATGCTTATCGAATTGCTTTGGTATTTCCTTCTAAAATTGTGGGTAAGTATGCTAAAGATGTTATTAATACTACTATGGCATATATGTTACATAACAATATCAAATTTCAATTTGAAGTTTTTGACAGTGTAAGACAAAATGAATTTGATATTAATAGAGCTTTTGATGAAGTTAAAAAAGCAAAGTTTGATAATGTAATTGTTTTATATACTCAAGATGCAATAAATGATTTGCTCAAAGTTGACGGTATTGAAGATTTATCGTTATATTTGCCTTTGGTAAATATAAATGATTCACAATTCAAATTAAATAACGTTGTTTATGGTGGGATTGATTATAGGCAACAAATAAGCAAATTACTAAGTCTATCAAATAAAAAGAATGCTATATTTTATGCAGATACTAAACTTGGCTCAAAACTTAAGAATTATATTACCCAATCAAAACAATTGGTTAAAACAAGTACTAAAATAAAAAATAGCACCAATGTATTCAAAAAAATTGTGACCAATAGAGCTTTAAGTAATAGTTCACTTTTTTTAAATACGTCAATTATTAAAAGCTCAATTATTCTCTCACAATTAAGAGCTCATGGAACTGTACCGTATAAAATTCTCTCTACTCAATTAAATTATACGCCTTTGCTTGTTTCTTTAACCCAATACCCTGATAGAAAAAACTTTGTAATTGCAAACTCTATTTCAAAAACAGATTATAAATTACAAGAAAGTTTATTTTTATTAGATGCTGATATAGCATATAATTGGGTAAATTATTCTACTTTAATTGGTATGGATTTTTTATATAATAAAAATAAAAGTACTCTTTTCCCTTCTAAGATAAAAAACAACCAAGTCGCTTATGATGTGAATTTATATAAAAATACTCGTCATGGTTTTAAGCAATTAAGATAATAGCACTTAAAGTATAACTTAGCTATAATCGCGAATAATTTAAAGGATAACTCACGAGATTAATCACTTAATTTGATTTCATCAAATAGTTGATTTTTTGTGGGTTACAAACATGATGGAGTTAAAATTGAGAACGCATTATTGTACGGACGTAACAGAAAAAAACATTGATGAAACAGTAACAGTAGCTGGTTGGGTAAACAGCAGACGTGACCATGGTGGCTTAATCTTTATTGATTTAAGAGACAAGGGTGGTTTGGTTCAATTGGTTTGTGATCCAGCTGATAATAAAGAAGCTTGGAAAGTAGCAGATTCTGCAAGAGATGAATTTGTTTTAATAGCAACTGGAAAAGTAAGAGCCAGAGGTGAAGGACTTGAAAACCCTAAACTAATTACTGGTAAGATTGAAATCGTTGTTGATGAATTGGTAATTGAAAATAGATCAAAACCAATGCCATTTGATTTAAATGATGATAAAGTAAACGAAGAAATCAAATTAAGAAATAGATTCTTAGAATTAAGAACAACAAAATCTTACGATATTTTTAAATTAAGAAGTAAAGTAACAAATTCTATTAGAAATACATTAGACGAATTAGACTTCTTAGATGTTGAAACTCCTATTTTAACAAAGTCTACTCCTGAAGGTGCAAGAGATTATTTAGTACCTAGTCGTGTACATGGTGGTGAATTTTATGCACTTCCACAATCTCCTCAATTATTTAAACAACTTTTAATGGTATCTGGATTTGACAAATACTTTCAAATTGCAAAGTGTTTTAGAGATGAAGATTTAAGAGCAGATAGACAACCTGAATTTACACAAATAGATGTAGAAATGTCATTTTGTGACCAAGAAGATGTTCTTAAAGTAGCTGAAACTGTAATTCAAAATGTATTTAAAGACATTGGAAAAGAGATTCCCACAAATTTCCCTCGAATGACTTATAGTGATGCAATGGAATTTTATGGATCTGATAAACCAGATATGAGATATGACCTTAAAATGGTTGACGTAATTGATATATTTGGAAGATCAACAAATGAAATTTTCAGTGGAATTGCGAAAGACAAAAAAGCAAATAGAATTAAAGCATTAAGAGTACCAAATGGTGATAATGTATTTTCTAAGAGACAAATGAAAGGTTTCGAAGATTACGTTAGAAAATTTGGAGCAAAAGGTTTAGGATACTTTCAAATGAAAGAAGATGGTTTAAAAGGACCATTAACTAAATTCTTTACTGAAGAAGATTTAAAAGAAATCATTGAAGTAACTGGTCTTGAAGTTGGAGATGCTATATTCTTTGGAGCTGGAGATAAAAAAACAGTTTGTGATTATATGGGTAGATTTAGAATTTATTTGGCTGAAACAATGGAAATTATTCCAAAAGATTCTTTTGAGTTCTTATGGGTTGTTGATTTTCCAATGTTTGAAGTAGAAGAAGGTAAAATTAAAGCCTTACATCATCCATTTACTATGCCTAAAGACTTAAATAAAGAAAATACTGAAGATATTGAATCTATTGCTTATGATATCGTTCTAAACGGTACAGAGCTTGGTGGTGGAAGTATTAGAATTCATAAAGAAGATATTCAATCTGAAATCTTTAGATTATTAGGAATTAGCGAAGAGGAAGCACAAGAGAAATTTGGTTTCTTATTAGATGCACTTCAATTTGGTGCACCTCCACATGGTGGTTTTGCTATGGGTCTTGATAGAATGATTATGTTATTAGCAGGTACTGATTCAATTAGAGAAGTTATTGCTTTCCCTAAAACACAAAAAGCTCAATGTTTATTAACTAAAGCGCCAAGTGTTGTTGATGAAGAACAATTGAAAGAATTAAGTTTAAGAATTAGAAAACAGCAAGCTGACGTATAATTTTTAATTAAATATAGCAGATGAAGGGCAAGATTTATTTTGCCCTTTTTTTATGCCTGAAATATAATAACTCTCTCTTTTCTTTATGAGTAGAATGACTTAGAATAGGAGTGTGTAAAAAAGTAAGAGATAATAATGTCATTACCATGAAATTTGGGATGCAAAGATTTCTTTTGCTATAATGCCTACTCATAAAAAAGTAAAATAAGAAAACAAAAAGGTCAATTAGATGAAAAAACTATTTTTAATTATAGGAGCACCAGGAAGTGGAAAAACTACTGATGCTGAATTAATTGCTGCAAAGCATGATGATATCACTCATTACTCTACTGGTGATATGTTTAGAGCTGAAGTTGCAAGTGGAAGCGAAATAGGAAAAATAATTGACGGTTATGTCAGTAAGGGAAATTTAGTTCCAATTAATATTGTGATTGAAACTATTGTAACTGCTATTAAAAATGCACCAACTTCTGTTGTTATTATTGATGGATATCCAAGAAGTGGTGAGCAAATGATGGAACTAGATAGTTATTTAATCAACGAAGATGAAGTTGAATTGGTAAATGTAATTGAAGTTGAAGTAAGCGAAGAAG
>MAAG01000073.1 GCA_002163065.1 Arcobacter sp. 31_11_sub10_T18 | reverse complement strand
TGCTGATTTTAGTTTGTAAGTTGCTTTTACCAAATCAAGTTTTGAAGTAGATAATTGAAGCTGTGCATTTGTAACATCGATTCTTGTTCGAACCCCTGCATTTAGATATTCTTGGGCTTGTTCTAATTGAAGGGAATCAATTTTAACAGATTCTTTAGCAACTAATATGAGTTGATGTTGATTTAAAATATTGTAATAAGATTGTTTTACAGAGAGTAAAATTGAGTTTTTTAAAGCGTGTGTTTCACTCAAAGATGCATCGTATGTTTGTTTTGAAGAATCAACTGAGGCTTTTGTTTTTCCAAAATCATAAAGTAATTGACTTGCATTTAGAGTCACTGAATTTACAGGATCATTGGTATTGGAGGTTTTTGTTTTGATATCATAAGCTGCTAACTCGCCTGTTAAACTTAGAGTTGGTAAATATCCAGCTTTACTTAAATCAATATTCGCTTTTTTAGCTTCTTCTTTATATTTACTTGAATCAATTTTATGGTTGTTTTCTAAGGCCATTTGAACCAAGTCATTCAATGATAGGACTTTGTTTGAGTTTATAGTTTCATTGGCATTTAACATCAGTACTGAAGTTAGGCAAAAAAGTGTGAGTGTTTTATAAATAGGGTTCATTTATTGTTCCTTTGAAGAAGACTTTTCTCTAAGTCTTTGTAATACCACATATAATATTGGTGTAAACAGTAGGGTTAAAATAGTTGACATAATCATTCCTCCAAATACTGCTGTTCCTAAAGATTGTCTTGAAGCTGCTCCTGCACCACTTGCAAATACTAAAGGTAAAATTCCAAGTAAAAATGAAAACACCGTCATTAAAATAGCTCTTAAACGCATCACTGAAGCATTTATAGCAGCATCCACAATACTAGCTCCTTCTTCTCTTAACTCTTTTGCAAATTCAATTATTAAAATAGCATTTTTTGAAGACATACCGATTAACAGAACCAGTCCTATTTGAGTATAGGTATTGTTTAACAAACCTGCAAACATATTTGCACCCAAAGCTCCAAACATAACAACAGGAATTGGAAGCATAATCATCAGTGGCATCATCCATGATTCATATTGAGCTGCTAAAAATAAAAACACCATAAGTAAAGATAGGGCAAAAATATAGACTGCTGCATTTCCTGCTTCTTTTTCTTGAAGACTCAGCCCTGAGAATTCATATCCCATAGAAGGAGGTAATGTTTCATTTGCAATTTTTTCTAAAGCAACTATTGCATCACCTGAACTATAACCTTCTCTAATATTATGTACACCATTCACTGCTATACTTTGATAAGAGTTAAAGTGAGTGATGGTATTTGTTCCTGTTGTTTGTTTGATATTAACAATGGTACTTAGAGGAATCATTTCATCTTTTGAGTTTTTTACAAAGAAGTTAGAGATAGAGTTTTTATTGGCTCTAAAATTTTGATCTGCTTGAATAAACACACGATAAGTCTTTCCAAATTTACTAAAGTCATTTACGTACAGTGAACCCAAATAAGCTTGTAAAGTAGAAAATACATCATTGATTTTTAAATTTAATGCTGCTATTTTTTCTCTGTTTACATCAATGTAAAATTGAGGATATTTTGAATTAAAGGTAGTATAGGCAATCATAATTGATTTGTCTGCATTTAATTTTTGAATAAATTCTTGTGCATAAGATTCAAACTCAATAAGTGGAATCTTTTGTAAGTTTTGTAGCTTTACTTCAAATCCACCAACAGCCGAGAGTCCAGGAATTGAAGGCATATTAAATACCCGTACCTTGGCATCATTAATATAGGTGTTTATTTTTTTGTTAATGGCTGCGGTGATTCCTTTGACTGAAGTTTCTTCAGTTTTTCGCATCTCCCAATCTTCTAAAACTATAAATAATGTTGCATTAGAAGAATCAATGGCACCTGTTATAATACTAAACCCACTGATACTTAACACATCAGCAACACCTTTTGTATCTTTGATTAAAGCAGTTACTCTTTTTGTGACATCACTGGTATTGTTTAAAGTAACACCAGCTTCTAGTGAAATGGAAGCCAGAAGTGTTCCTTGATCTTCATTGGGAATAAATCCAGTTGGTAAAACTTTAAATACCCCATATGTAAGTGCTAATAAAATGGCATACAAGATAATAGATACATACCAAAATTTAATCAACTTACTTAAGGCTTTCCCGTACCAGATTTTAAATGATTCAAGTGCATTATCAAATTTTACAAAGATGATATTCTTTTTCTCTTCACCTTTTCTTTTTAATATAGTTGCACAAAGTGCTGGGGAGAGTGTTAAGGCACAAAGAGATGAAATGATAACGGCAAAGGCTATGGTTGTTGCAAATTGTTGATACAGGGCACCTGAGATTCCAGGTATAAAAGTTACAGGTATAAATACTGCAAGAAGTACGAGTGTAGTTGAAATTACAGGTGAAAATACTTCTTTCATGGCTTTTGTAGTGGCAACTTTTAGTGTAATATCTGGGTCTTTCTCTAAGTTGGTTTCTACATTTTCAACCACAATAATAGCATCATCAACGACAATCCCAATGGCAAGGATTAGTCCAAATAAGGTAAGTGTATTAATGGAATAATTCATTGCCATTAAAAGTGCAAAGGTACCTATGAGTGAAACAGGAATTGCAATAGCTGGAATAATTGTTGTTCTAAAAGATTGTAGAAAAAAGTAAACAACTAAAAGTACTAAAACTAAGGCTTGAATAAGTGTAATTACTACTTCTCTAATAGATACTTCAACGAACCTTGTTGTATCGTAAGTAGCTTCTACTTTTAAACCTTCAGGAAATTTATTTTTCAAAGAGTTTAATTTTTCTTCAATTTTAGCTGCAACGTCAAGTGCATTTGCTCCTGGTAATTGATAGATTCCAAGTAAAGCAGTTGGTTTATTATTTAAAGTGGCTGCCCATGAATAGTTTTCAGCTCCCAGTTCAATTCTACTCACATCTTTTAGTTTAATTTGAGTTCCATCACTATTTTGTTTGATAATAATATCTTCAAATTCTTTAACTGATGAAAGTCGTGTTTTTGAAGTTAATGAATATTGGTATTTATTGCTCGCATTTGAAGGACTAGCTCCTATGGTTCCCAAAGCTGCTTGTAAGTTCTGCTCTTTAATGGCAGATGTTACTTGTGCAATAGTGAGATTAAAATTGGAAAGTTTATTTGGATTGATCCAAACTCTCATGGAGTATTTTCTCTCCCCCAAGTTAGATACATCTCCCACACCGTTAATTCTTTTTAACTCTTCGATGATATTAATACTTGCGAAGTTTGATAAAAATAGTGCATCATGTTGTGGATTACTTGATTGTACTGTTAAAATTTGTACCATGGACGTAGATTTTTTCTTAGTAATGACACCTTGTTGTTTAACAGAATCAGGAAGTGAGCTTAATGCTAATGAGACTCTGTTTTGCACATCAATGGCTGCCACATTTAAATCAAATCCTGATTGAAAATATAAATTGATATTTGATTTTCCATCAGAACTTGAAGTTGAGTCCATGTAGATTAGACCTTCCATTCCATTTAACTGTTCTTCTAAAGGATTGGTAACGGCACTTTCAACAACATTTGCACTTCCTCCTGTATACGTAGCACTTACTGAAATAGTGGGAGGTGTGATTTCAGGAAACTGTGAAACGGGAAGAGAATATAAAGCTATAAATCCAACAATAACTATAAAGATGGATATAACTTTTGCAAAAATTTGTCGGTTGATAAAGAAGATTGAAAACATTGGCTTACCTATCTTTTAACTGGATTTGAGACTTCTATATGAAGAACTTCTTGTTTGTTTTTTAATTTGTTAATCGCACTGATAACAATTTTATCACCTTCAATTAAACCACTTTTTACAATAGCCAAGTCTTGGTTACTGTAAGTTATTTCGATTTGTTTGGTTTGTATTTTGTTGTTTTTATCAACAACCAATACGTATGAACCCAGTTGATTTTGCGAGATATTATTTGGATGAATAGCTATTAGTTCAATATTGTTTGTTAAAAATAGTTTTATCTCTACAAAAGTACCTGGAAAAAGTAAGTTGTCTTGGTTGTTGATTTTTGCACGCATGGCAACTGTACCTGTTGATTCATTGGTGGTATTATCAATAAAGTCTATATTCCCCTCAAGCTCTAATGCCTCACTGCTGTTTTCTGGTTGTATTTTTACTTTTGGATTGAGTTCTGATTTGTATTTTTTAATCAGTGATACTTCTTTTGCACTTGGATTAAAGTTTACATAAAGGGTTTTTGCATCAATTATTTTTGCTAGTATGGTATTTGAAGCACTGACTTGGTTTCCAATATCTACTAAAGATTTCCCTATTTGACCATTTATAGTTGATTTAACACGGGTATAATCAACATCCAATTGTACTTGTTTGATGGAAGCCAAATCAGCATTGACTGAAGCTTGCATTTGTTTTTGTGATGCGATTAATTCATCAAGTTTTTCTTTGGGAGCTAGACCTTTTGAAACTAGGGGTTCATATCTTTTTACATTGGCTAAGGCTAGATTTAAACTGGCTTTATTTTTATCTAAAGTAGCTTTTTTTTGTTCTAAGATACTTTGGTATTGACTGTCTTCAATTTTAAATAAAACTTGACCTTTTTTAACCTCTTCTCCATCTTTAAAATAGACCTCTTTCAGTTCACCGTTTACTCGAGCTGTAAGCTCTACTTTTTTAAAGGCTTGTGTTTTACCCGAAAAATCAATCCATATTGGATAGGTTTGTCTTTTGATAGTATGAACGTCAACATTAACCTTTTTGACTTCTTGAATAATTTCTTTTTTTTCTTCTTTTTTCTCACATCCAGCAATTAGTAGTAAGGATGCAGAAAGAAGTAAAGTAGTAAGGATTTTTTTAGAGTAAAACATTAATTTCCCTTTAATTTTGTTAATCATTATATTATTATAATATAGATTTGGTTGTTATTATAAAGGCAGTATAAACAATTATAGTGTGAGATTAGTGTCTGGAAAATTTCAATCTCATAAATATTTCTTAACATCCTCACTCCAAAACCACACCATTTAAATTTATAATCATTTATCAAAATAAATCATAAAGAGTAAATGATGTTAAAATTTATAAATATTACAAATGCCAATGAATCTAAAAAACAAATTGAAGTTAGCGATAACCTCATACTTGAAATCTTTCCGGGTGAAGTAATATCTATAAATGAAACAAGTGATTATTTTAAAATTGAGATTTTAAATGAAACAGACCTATTATTAGAATATGAAAATGGCAAAACTATTCAGTTGAAGAATTTTGTGGACTTACTTACTCCTGCTGATTATACTTCAAGTTCTATTGTTGAGTCTTTACATGCTAGGCTACATTTTTTAAACTATGATATTTTAAATTTTACTGATTTGATAGAATTATTGGATGCCAGTGCAAGTTCAAGTCTATTAGTAAATACTGCTTATTTTGATGCCTTTGATAATGGTGAAGGTGAAAGTAGTATTGAAGAAGTAAGTTTAAATACAAGACTTGAATATGAAACAACAGATGTAATTGGTGAGCTTTCGAGTGATGTATCACTTCCTATTTTACCCCCAATAAATGCACCTATTCTTAATCCTAGTCCTTCACCTATTGAAGATTTCCCTGAGATTCCAGCACCAATAGAGGATTTTCCAACCATACCAGCACCAATTGAAGACTTTCCAATCATACCAGCACCCATCGAAGATTTTCCTTGGATTCCTGAACCCATAGAAGACAAAGAAGCGCAAAAACCTGAATTAACAGTATCCATAGATAAAAGAGTGATTATTACTCCTATTTCTTGGAATGGAATTGAAGAGCTTGAAAAAAATATTATTGATGCACCTTCACAAATCGTTGTTGGAGATTTAAATAAAAATCTTAAATGTAAAGATGGAGATGATCAAGTTTTGATAACAAATAGTGCCAATGCAAACATTGACTTGGGAGATGGGAACAATGTTTTAGATATCGGAAGTGATGCCAATAAAAAAATAACATCTGGTGATGGTGATGATGTTATTCGTATTGGAAACAGTTCAAATGCTAAGATTGAAATGGGTGATGGAGACAATACTCTGGAAATTGGAAATGATGCAAATAAAAAAATAACAAGTGGAGATGGAAATGACTCTATAAAAATAGGCGGAAGTTTAAATGACAAGGTAGAGTTAGGTGAGGGTGATGACTTATTACATATTGCAGGAGATTCCAATGGAAATATAAACATGGATGAAGGAGATGACAAAGTTAAAATTGAAGGAGACTCAAACAAAACTATTGACTTGGGAGATGGTAATGATTTTCTTGAAATTGATGGTGATGTAAATGGGAAAATTAATAGTGGTGATGGAGATGATTATATTATCATCCATGGAGATGTGAATAGTTCTATTAATTTGGGAGATGGTAATGACCATATTATTATTGATGGAAAAATTAATGCACCAATTAAGGGAGGTGAGGGTGATGATTGTATTGAGTTAAGTGAATATACCTACGATGACTATGTTAATAACGTAGATGGGATACAAGATTCTTTAGAGGGTTTTGAAGCTATTAAATTCTCAGATGGAGAAATTATAGGTGATGAAACATTGTTTGAAGATGGCAATAGCTCTTATGAATATGATTTGAATATAAATGCGTATGTAACTGATGTGGATAGTGAACATTTAAGTTCAATTAAAATTGACGCTTCTACTTTACCCACTGGCGTTGTATTGTTGGATAAAAATGGAAATGAAATACCGTTGATTGATGGATATTATGAGATACCTCTAGATGAGAATTCTAAAGAAGTTAAAGAAACCATTACCATAATATCTGATGAACCTATAAGTGATGAGGATTTAAAAAATATTAAAGTTATCGCCACTGGTAAAGAAGAAAATGGCGGAGACGAAGAAGAAGTTATTGGTAACCCTATAGTCAATGATGATGAGAAGAGTGATAACTCAAACAATGAAAATTTAAATGAAGATATTAAACGAAATGATAATCCTAGTGAAACTGATGATACAAATGAGTCAAATAAAATAAGTAGTGAATCCAAAAATCTATTGAATCTACCTTTTCTCTTGGAAGAAGAAACTATTTTATTAGATATTGTACATGAAGAACCTATACTTGATTTAGCAAAAACAAATCTTAATTATGAGGATATCATTGTTTCAGATGACGATCCCATGAGTATTGACATGTTGATATCTAAGTATTCAAATATTCACGATGACCAAGACATTACAAAAAATGATGAAGTGATAGATAACTTAAATATTAAAAACCAAAACCGTGATATAAATATTGATGATGAAATGGTTTATATTAACACAACAACGGATGTGGATACTTTCTTAATTCAAGAGGATGATATGCTTATTTAAAATCTATAATAAATAAAGCACCTAATTTTTCATTTTTAACTGTAAGTTTTGCCTGCATATTTTTTTCTATAATAATCTTACTCATATATAAACCAAGACCAGTACCTTTGTGATTTTTCTTGGTAGTAAAATAAGGTTCAAAAATATGGTTGATTATATCTTCTGGAATTCCCTGAGCATTATCTTGTATGAAAATTGCATTATTTTTAATACTTAGTGTTATACAAGGTGACTCAATGTTATTCAAAAGTAGGGCATCTTTGGCATTCTGCATAAGATTAAGTAAAACTTGTGATAACTCTTTTTTGTAAGAGTTTATTTTAAAATCTTCTATTATATTTATTTCCAAGTGAATATTATTTGAGCTCAGAGATGAGTCTATTATTTTACAAGAATCTTCTATTGGGAGTGAGACCAGAAACTCTTCTTTTTGTTTATCCTTTTTATAGAAATTAGTAAAATCATCAATGGTATTTGACATATATTCAAGTTGATCTTGAGATTCTTCTAATTTTTTTGGTAAGTATTTGTCATCTTGATAGTGATCCATGATATGCATTTGCATATTCATAATAAAAGAAGCAATTCTATTAAGAGGTTGTCTCCATTGGTGTGAAATATTGGCCAACATTTCTCCCATTGAAGCTAATCTTGATTGATGAATTAACATTTGTTCTTGTTCTTTTTGCTCGTTGATAAGCTGCTTTGTTTTTTGAGACAGTGCAAAAGATAAAATAAGCGTTTCAATCAAGTTCCCAACTTGAGGTATTACATTTCTACTTACCTCTATGATTCCAAAATTTTTATTAATATAAGCAAAACATAAACACAAGATATATAACCCCCATGCAAGTAAAAAGTATTTTGCAACATCTAATCCTTTTTTATACACAAGAAAAGCTACAAATAAAAAAGGTACAAAGAGTAGGAAAAATGGTATTTTCACCAGTATTGAGAGATTGTCAGTGAGGTAAATAAAAAGAAAAAAGAGAAAAAAACCAATACAAAACTTGACAATAAACTGATCTAAGTGTTTGTAATAGGCATTGATGTTTAGAAACTCTTTGATGAAAAACAGTGAGAGTACCAGTGCTGATACTCCTGTTATTAAAATGGAGGTTTCAAGGATGGCGCTGGTATGTAAATACATAAATACTAAAGATATATGCATAAGCACATAATATAAGTAACTTTTTTCTTTTGTATTTAAATACCATTGAAAATTATAGAGTAAAACTGAAGCCATTACTCCAAAGTAAAATCCTAGAAAAAGATCTTCCATTTAGTTAGCGAAGTCCACGTTGTATCCAAGTCCAGATACATTGGTAATAGCTTCTTTTGATATTTTACTTCTTAAAGATTTTACCAGTAGTTTAATGGCGTTTTTTGAACTGGAAAAATCATAAACGTGAGATTCTATACTTTCATAAGAAGTGGGTGCTGGATAGTTTTTCAGTAGTAGTTCTAACAAAGCTCTTTCATTTTTTGATAAAGAAATAATCTCCTCAGCTTTGACGAGTTCTTTGGTATAAATATCATAAAAAATATTTGCAGTAAAAAACTTTTTTGTTTCTATCTCTTCTTCTAAAAAGTCATCACAATCTTTTAATGCATTGGTGAGTTTTGGAAGACTTATTGGTTTTACAATGTATTGTACCAAATGAAGATTCACTGCTTGGAGTAAGTATTCATTACTGGTATATGCTGTGGTTATGATTATTTGCGTTGTAGGGGAGAGCTTTCTGATTTTTTTTGCCATATCCAAGCCATTTAATTTTGGCATTTCAATATCAGTGATAACAATCTCAGGATTAAAGGATTTGAATAACTCTAAACCTTCTTCACCATTACTGGCTATGTGCAATTGTTTACATTGTCTTTTTAAATAAGAAGATATGTTTTCTCTTGTAATATCATCATCTTCAATATATAAAATAGTACTGTTATTCACTTTTTTCATTAGGGTTCTTTTGAGTTTTTTAAATTATATCCTAGAAATACTTTACACACTACTTAGACACTATTATGCCCTATTATTCACACTATAAAAAATATCAAAATTAGAAGGCGATAATGATGCAGCGCGAAACCATGAACTATTTAGATTATGCCAATTATATAGAGAAACTTGCTTTAGTATTGAGTAAAGAAGAGATATTAAATCAAAATAGTAAAGAGTTTTTGATTTTTAAAAACTATCTTGATAACGACAGTTTTGAAGTTTTTCAATCCACAACAAAAAGTATTTTGAACAGTTACTATGCCAGACAGCCTATTAGTTTTTCTATTAATACCTATATGTTTTATCAAGCACATACTCAGGAGTGGTTTGATTTTTTATGGGGTAATTCAGATGAGGATTCTAAAGAATTATTTCGAAAAGAATTGAACAAAACAGGATTGAAAATAAAATTCTTTGATAATAAAAAACAATTTAATACAGATATGACTTGTAATGTCTAATTTTAAATTTATATACATCTTTAGTTTAGTACTTATGTTTGCACCCTTTTCATTTGCCAATGAAGAGATAGAAGCTTCAAAATGTGAATGTTTTGAAGTAAACATAAACGATGATATTAGTTTATCTACTACTATAAATTCTTTCAATATTGATGAATCATCTGTTCAAATAATCTATAAGATTAAATTATAAGTACTTACTCAAAGCATAGACACCACTTCAACACTATTATTGTTTATTATAAATAATTGAAAAGGAAAATTTAATGAACACAGTATCTTTACAAACCTATACTGATTATTCAGCGTATCTAAACAAAGAAAATATAGCCTCAAGTATCAAACAACCAAGTATATTAGAATTTGATGACTCCAAAGAGGAAGATGAGCGAAAAGTAGAACAAATCAATGAAAGTAATAAACTCTCATCTGATGAAAAAGCTACCATTTACTTTAACCTTCAAGCAGTACAAGGCATGAAAAATAGAATTGAAATTTATATGAATGAAGAGGATGATGCAGATAAAAACCTTTATCATGACATTTACGAGTTGAACAGAAGAGTTGAAAGAAATGAATTTATTCAGAACTATCAAAATGATTCTGCAAAAATCCAAAATGGAAATGTTTCATTTGAAATGTGGGCTTAGATTTAAATTTATGTTTTTATTGTTAATTCTTGGATTTGGTCTTCTTCTAGTAAGTGTTCCCAATTCAGTAGAGACCAATAAAAAAACGACACCTTTAGTTAAAGAGTTTGACTTGGCAATTAATGAAGAATTTCAAGTAGAATTTTACAGACCTTAACCATTTTTTCCCTTAAAGAAAAAAAGCCTATACTTTAGGACTTTCCTATATTAAAGATGATATAATCACGAAAAATTATAAAAGGTTATTTATGCTTGTAGCTCCTTCAATTCTTTCAGCAGATTTTGGAATCTTAAATGAAGAAATTAAAGCAATCTGTGATGGTGGTTGTGATTTAATTCATGTGGATGTAATGGATGGACATTTTGTTCCAAATATGACTATTGGACCTGTTGTTGTTAAATCAGTTGCTAAAATTGCAACCAAACCTCTAGATGTTCATTTAATGGTAGAAGATAACAATTTTTTTATTGATTTATTTGCTCCTTTAAAACCAGAATATATTTCATTTCACATTGAAAGTGAAAAACATCCTCACAGAATCATCCAAAAGTTAAGAGCTTTGGGAATTAAACCTGCAATCGTATTAAACCCACACTTTAATCCTGATTCAATAGAATACTTAATTGAAGACCTAGATATGGTACTTTTAATGTCAGTTAACCCAGGTTTTGGTGGACAAAAGTTCATTTCAAGTGTTGTTGAAAAAGCTAAAAAACTGAAAGAACTTATCAATAAAAGAAACCCAGCCTGTCTTATCCAAGTTGACGGTGGAGTTAACAATAAAAATATCCAAGAATTAAAAGATGCTGGTGTTGATGTTGTTGTTGCTGGTTCATATGTTTATGGTGCAGACAACTACGCTGATGCGATTAAGTCTCTTAAAGTTTAAGGCAATAAATGCGAGTGAAAATCTGCGGAATTACAAATATTGAAGATGCTCAAGATGCAATTAATGCAGGTGTTAACGCACTTGGATTTGTCTTTTATAAAAAATCCGCTAGATATATAACACCGCAAGATGCATTAAAAATTGTAAAAAAACTACCACCTTTTATTCAATGTGTTGCTTTATTTGTAAATGAAAGTAGTGAAACTATTAATGAAATATGTAAAATTGCACATATGGATTTGGCTCAAATAATCAGTGAAAATGAAAGTGATGAGTATTTTTCAAGTTTAACAACAAAATATATTAAAGTGTTACGTGCCAAAAGTAAAGAAGATATTTTAAACCGTAATGATGAATATATTTTAGTAGATGCTTTTGTTGCAGAATTTGGTGGTGAGGGTAAACGAGTAGCTTTAGAATGGTTCAAGGATGTTGATTGTTCTAAAATTGTCCTAGCTGGTGGTCTACGTGAATCAAACTTGAAAGAATTATCAGGATATGATTTTTATGGAGTTGATGTAAGTAGTGGTGTTGAGTTAAGAAGAGGCAAAAAAGATAAAATTAAAATGATTAACTTTGTAAAAGCAGCCAATGAAATATAAGAAAAAAAATAAACCAAAAGCTAGTTTTATGGATACTCTTGTATCTAGGCTAAAAAAAATGGATATTGATTTTGAAGATTTTTTGTTGGTTTTAGAACACAATGAAGAGAAGTTTTTCGATAACCCTGAGTTAGAAATGGAACTTCTTTTATCCAATGGGTTTCCTATAGATATTATCAATAATAAAGTTGTTTTAAGTACTAAAAATACTGCCATTAAAGATCAAGTATTTTGTATAGTTGATATTGAAACCAATGGGAATAATGTTCAAACGGGTCAAATTATTGAACTGGGTGCTGTTAAATATCAAAATGGAAAGATCATAGGAAAATATGAATCTTTGGTTTATGCCAAAGAGATACCTCGATATATTCAAGAAGTTACTAATATAACGCCTCTTATGTTAGAAGATGCTCCTGTTGTAAAAGTTGTACTTGAAGAGTTTAAACTCTTTTTAGAAGACAGTGTTTTTGTGGCACATAATATTAAGTTTGATTATTCTTTTGTATCAGAGTCTTTTGAAAAATACGATTTTGGAAAATTAGAAAATAGAAGTTTGTGTACAATAGATTTGGCAAAAAGAACTATTGATGCAAAAAGATATGGATTGGATTATTTAAAAGAACTCTTAAATATTGATATAGATAATCAGCACAGAGCTTATAGTGATGCTCTAAGCACAACTTATATACTTCAAGAATCAATTAATTGTTTACCTAAAAAAGTGATTACAAGTGAAGATTTAATTGATTATTCAAAATCGGATAATATTATAAATAAAAACAAAAATTAAATTGATAATGAGTAAACAGAAATAATTAGAGAGTAGGGTATTAAATAAGTAGCCCGAAGGCTACTTGTTTTTATTAGCTATCTAAGGCTTCTTGAGCATATTTGATACCCAAATCAAAAGCTTTTTCATTAGCTGCGTGGACTTTTGGTGGTACTTTGCTTAACATTGTACTTTTTAGTATCTCAGGATCAACTGTATTATTAGTCATATGATTTGCAATAGATAAAGCAATAACTGATTGTGTAATTACATTTCCAACTTCTTCTTTTGCAATAGTAATAATTGGAATTTGATAAACCGTCCATCTTTTTTTATCTTCTTCAGTTGGCGTCACAAGATTTGGATCTACTACAATAATCCCACCATCTTTTACACCATTTTTAAATTGGTCGTAACTTACTTGTGCAACAGATAACATCAAATCAATTTCACCATCATTTGCATATGGATATAAAATCTCATCATCTTCTAAAGTAATATCAACAACAGTTGGACCACCACGTACCTGTGAAGTATACGTTGATGTTTTTAGTCCATTTCCACCTGCGTTAATTTTTGCAGCTGCAAAAATTGATCCTGCAAGAAGAACACCTTGTCCACCAACAGCAGTAAATCTTATTAACGTTCTAGCCATTTGTATTCTCCTTAAAGTTGAACCATAGTTTTGTTCTGATGTGCTTCTTGTACTTTTTTATATGAATCAGTATATTCAGCAGCTTCAGTATCTTGTTTTAAAATACCAGTAGGAAATAATCCTACTTGCTCTTCAGGTTCCATCTTATCAAACTTCATTTTTCCAATAGATATTGAATCAATCCATTCTAAGTTTGCCATTGCAGAACCCATTTTATTTTTTCTTCCTAAGTTTACGTGACAGTTAGAAAAAATATCAAAGAAAGAGTACCCATTATGTTGAAAACCTTTTACAAAAACTCGTTCAAGTTTTTTAGGATCAAGCATAGTCTCACGTGCGACAAATGAAGCTCCTGCCCCAATTGCAAGATTACAAGCATCAAATGTTGGGTCGATGTTCCCTTTTGTCATAGTTACTGTCCACATACCTTGTGGAGTAGTAGGTGAGGTTTGAGAGTTTGTTAATCCATAAATAAAGTTATTGATAACGATATGATTGATATCAATATTTCTTCTACATCCATGGATGGTATGGTTTCCACCAATAGCTAATCCATCACCATCTCCTGTGATACAAAAAACTTTTTTATCTGGATTTGCAAGTTTAATACCTGTCGCATAAGCAATAGTTCTTCCGTGAGTTGTATGAACTGTATTACAGTTGATATAAGAAGAAAATCTTCCTGAACAACCAATCCCTGAAACAACACAGATATCATCCATATTCCATCCAAGTTTATCAATTGCTCTAATAAATGCTTTTAAAATTACACCATCACCACAACCCCAACACCATAGTGTTGGCATTTTATTAGTTCTTAAATATTCGTCATAATTAAAAGCCATATTACATTCCTCTCACTTTTTCTATTATTTCAAGTGGTGATATTGGTCGACCATTTGCTTTAAGTAAAGTATCCAAATCTCTTCGTCCACTTGCTCTTTCAATTTCACCTAAATATTGACCTAAGTTTAGCTCAGTAACTAAAACTTTTTCAAATTTATCTGTTAGTTCTTTAATTCTATTTGCTGGACTTGGCCATAAAGTAATAGGTCTAAACATACCTACTTTAATACCTTCTTTTCTAAGTCTTTGAATTGCTTCTTTAGCAGAAAGTGACATTGAACCATAAGCAATAATTAATATATCAGCATCATCGATCATATACTCTTCATTTAATTCAATTTCATCTTGATGGTTTTCAACTTTTCTAAATAACCGTCTCATTAAATCATCACAAACTTGTTCATTTTCAGTAGGATGTCCCATATCATCATGATGTAAACCAGTATAATGATATCTATATCCTTCAAACATAGGATTTAGAACTGCTGGTTGATCATCTTCACATTTGTACGGTTTATAATCAGCAATATCACCTGTGAAAACTTTTCTTGGAACTATACTTGCTTTTACTTCTTCCAATGATGGAATAATTGCTTTTCCACTCATATGTCCAATAGTTTCATCTAGGAGTAAAAATACAGGTTGCATGAATCTATCTGCAAGATTAAAAGCTCGAACTGCTTCACTGTAACACTCATCTAAGTTTCCTGCACATAAAGTAATTGATTTATAATCTCCATGTGTTGGGTTTCTTGCTTGTAAAACATCCCCTTGTGCTACACGTGTAGGAAGACCAGTAGATGGTCCCCCTCTCATTACGTTTACAACCACTAAAGGAACTTCAGCAATATAAGCCAGACCAATATTTTCTGCTTTTAAAGAAATACCAGGTCCAGATGTTGCTGTTAAAGATCTTTTTCCACTCATAGATGCACCAATAGCAGCACAAACACCAGCTATCTCATCTTCCATTTGAATACAGGCACCACCACTTGCAGGTAATACGTTTGCAAGTACATGCATTACTTCACTAGAAGGAGTAATAGGATAACCAGCAAAAAATTCACATCCTGATTCAGCAGCAGCTTTTGCGACTAATTCATTTCCTATTGATATTATTTCTCTTGACATTAATTTTCCTTATACGTTTAACGCTATATAATTATTTTTTGTAATCGCTTCAGATCTGGCTTTTGCCTCATCTGTTAATTTTGCAAATTTAAATTCTTTTTTAGTTGCAACAAAAATTGCAAAATCGGGACATGTTAATTCACAGTCATTACACCCAATACATGATTCTGGGTTTTGAACACTAATCATTGCACCAAGTGTAGAAGTTGGTTCTGGTATCATTGCAAGAACACCTGCTGGACATACTGATACACAAACATCACATGCTTTACATCGATTTGTATCAACCCATACTGGAGTATTTGCTGGAGCTTCCATAATTGCCATATTTTCTCCTTAGTTATATTTAAAATAAATGAGATATTTTCTCAGAATATTACTATTTTTATAATAGCCAAACATAGAAAAATAACTTATATAATTTAGAAAAAAACTTTGATGAAGTTTATGTCTTGTTACGTAATGATACAAGTGCTCTTGAAAGTGAAATTGATACTTACTTTTGAGATGAAATTTTATGAAAAATTAGTATAATTTTAAGAATTTTTAAAGGCAATAGAAATGTAACTTATACATTCCTATTTGTTATTTAATGGTAGAAATATACTCACAACAGTCATTCCCTCATCATTTTCAATATCAATTGTACCTTCAAGATGTGTTTCAATAACTGTTTTTGCCATATATAATCCCATACCTTTACCTTTTTCATCTTTGGTTGTGAAATAGGGGTCAAATACATTTTTAAGTATTTGTTTACTAATTCCACCAGCATTATCAATTATTTGCAACAAGATTCTATTTTCTTTTTCTTGTATGGTTAAACTCACATCAATCATAGGATTTAGAGTCTTATTTCTTTTAAAAGCTTCAAGTGAGTTTGTAAAAATAGATAAGGTTACGTCTCTAAATTCACTTTCATAAGTAAGCACATCAGGGATTTGAGATAATTCTCGCTCTATTTTGACTTGATTTTTTGCATTTGAGTTCTCTAACATATCAATAAGTGTTGAAACAATTTCTTTCATATTTACATTTGTTTTTGGAGATGTTTTATTAAAACTACTTTTAAAAGAAGTGATATTTTTGGATAAATCACTTGACATTTTAGCAATACTATCTAACTTTTCTTTTATTACTTTTTCATTGTAATTACTGTCTTTAATTGTTGTTACGTGTTTGTCTATCTCAGTTAGGGGTTCTATCCAAGCATTTGCAATATTTCCAATTACGTCTCCAAGAGCTGAAAATTTGGTTTGAGCTGAGACTTGCTTCTGAGTATCATCTTCTTCATTGCTTAGTCCAGCTTCAGCTTCTTTATGTATGTTTGCAATTTCATATTTATCAGTAACATCAAAACAGATAAACACATAAGATATGGTATCACCATATTTATTGTAGTTGGGTTTGATTTTGGTATCTAGGCAATGTACATTTCCATTTTTATCTTTTAGTTTTAGAACTCCCTCCCATTGGAAGTTTTTATCTACAGTTTTGATGATTTTTTCTAAAGCTATTTCTTTATTGTCTTTGTGTTTTATGGAGTCATAAGTCTCTCCAACTAAATCTTTTTTACTGTAATGCATAAATTTAGAAAAAGCATCACTGATTTCTAAAATCTTACCTTCTTTATTTAGTTGGTAGGATAGAACATATTGATTTATAATGTCATTTTTAGCAACTTGCTCGGTGTAATCTTTTGCATTTAAAACAAAATACTTTTGATTTCCCATCAATACTAGTGAGCATTGTAAATGTACTTTTTGTTTGTCTTTTCTCTTACAAATAATATTAATATTTGTTAATTGTTTTAATCTTTTTGCTTTAATTAATGCAAACTTCATGGTATCTCTTGTGGATTCATCCACTATATTTAAAAAGTTTACCCGTAACAATTCATCTTTTGTATAATTTAAAATTGGTGTTAACGCTTTGTTGGAAAATACAATATGACCTTTTTCATCAATAATTCCAATACCATCCCAGGAATTATTTAAAATATCATTTAATTCATTCATTTTATTTGCAAGGTCTTGTTTGGTTGTCTTTTGATTGTACGCGATTGTTCCCATAGTAGTTATACCTAAATATTTGTTTTTCTTAGATATAATAGCACAGATATATAAAAAATAATATTAGAATACATTTTGAATAAATTATTTGAATCAGCCATTTTAATGAATACTTTAAGGGATTTTTTTGCTTTTATACCAACCACATGACGGATATTGTTACAACAGTGACACCCATTTTTTGTACAATTTTATTATTGAAAATTTAAAAATATTCAAAAATATTCAAGGTG
>MAAG01000120.1 GCA_002163065.1 Arcobacter sp. 31_11_sub10_T18 | reverse complement strand
TTCAGCAGCTCGAAGCTCGTCCATTAGTTGCTGCGTTTTTTCTTTAGAACTTTGCGAATCAGGTATTGGTTGGGTTAATAAATCCTCAAAAAAAGTTGATTGACTTTCTCCTTGATTACTAATTTCATTGTTTCCAAATAATGTATTTGAAGCAGTGTTATTTTGAATAATCATTTTTTCTCCTTCCGTTTATTTTTTCTCATTTATTCTGTAACTATGTGCAGTGCACATGGTCACATAGATTTAATATTAGTTTATGCGTTTTGGAACTCTTCCATTAAACTAACTTTATCATGGGTGCTGGCTGTTTGTGACTCCACATTCTTATTGTCTCTTAAAGCATTTATAGAGCTAAGTGCATCTTGAACCCTAGTATTTAAAGCTGCCATTTCTGATGTAGTTCCTTCACTTGAATTAAGTGAAGTATTTTTGTCTACTTCTTTGATGACTACACCATTAACTTTTTTTTGTGCTTCAGCTATCAGTTTTTCTATTTCATCCATCATAGAACTTATTTGACCAATATTGCCACCCTCCCCTTCTGAGGCTTCTTTTATTCTTTTTTGTATTTCTGCTATCTTAGCTTCTAGTTCTTCCAGTTCTTGTTCCGTAAGACCCGTACGCATAACAGAACGAATATCATCCATAAGTTGTTGTGTTTTTTCTTTGGCTATTTGTGATTCGCTTTTTTGCTCGCCTAATACCTTATCAAACAAGCCAGATTCTTTTTTTTCTTTCTTTTGTGTTGTGCTTGTTTCAAACAGTGAATGTGAAGCACTAGCGTCTTGAATAATCATTGTTCTTCCTTCCCATATGTGTAATAATTTATGAAATTATTAACTTAACACTTCATTATAATATACTCTTGTGTTATTGAAGAGGTGTTTTATTCCAAAATAGCACGATTTTAGCTACTTTTAGTGCTATTTAAACGAAGATAAAGAAAAGAAGTAAAAAAGTGTTTACCGTTTACCTAAGCTTTAGTACTTCAATCAACTCTCAAGTATTTAGATACAATAATTCTAAAATAACCTCATAAATAAAATTGCATAAATTAATCTCAAAGTTCAGTTTATACTTAAGATTAAATAGCATAAAATTAAGAACGTGTAAGTTGTTCTATTATCAACACTTAAAACTTGCCACCAATCATGAGGAGCTATCATGAGATTGTTAAGTATTTTTGCATTTATACTATATGGATTTGTATTGATACAAACTACTCATGTATTTGCTGAAGATATTAAAACTATTAAAGTTACATCTGCCCAATGGAAGGGATATACAAACAAAGATGGAACGGGTGTTTATTGGGAAGTAGTGAAAGCAATATATGAGCCCCTTGGAATAAATGTGCAAACATGGGTGATGCCTTGGAAACGAGCTGAGCTGACAGCACTAACAAAAAATGTCGATGCTTTACTTGGCGCTTACTATCAAAAAGACAAAGGATTTCTCTACCCTAAATGGCATATTAGCGTTGAAGATCCAATTATTGTGATATTTAAAAAAGAAAATTTAAGTGATTGGGAAAATAAAGGCATCGAATCTTTAAAAGATAAAACAGTAGCTTGGATGAGAGGATATAGTTTTGAAAAAACTTTACTTAAAAATATAGCTGTTAAAAAACAAGAATTAGATAAAGTAATCTATGGTTTAGGAATGCTTAGTTATGGACGAGTAGATGCTTTAATAGATTATGACTCAGAAATAAGACCTTGGGCAAAAAAGAATAATATTGATTTAGAAAAAGATTACTCTATGAAAATAGCAAAACTAGGAAATAAACTCTTTCTTGCCTTTGCAAATACTGAGAAATCTAAAAAACTCATTAAAATATTTGATGAAAGAATGACCCACTTAGTTCAATCTGGAGAAATAGAAAAAATATATTTGAAATGGGGACACTCTAAGAAAAAGTTTGGAAAAGATAGATATGGTAAAGACTGACTTTAGTTAGTTATTATATTTCTAATCTTTCTTTTCTTTAAATATATCAATATTTAGCTTTTCTTCCTTTCCTAACCATGAAGCACTATCAGTATGGTCTTTTAAGAAATCATCACTGATTCCATGAATAAAAATAGTCAAATCTTCTCTGTTAATATCAAGCCAAGGAATAAAGTCATCAAAATCATTTTTAGTAAAAGTTATTTGATAATTCCACTTTGGATGGGGACCTATGCACTTTTTGTAAACATCACTAACTTCATAAGGAAATTTTCCTTTTATTTTATCAAATAATTTTAATGCGATTTCAAGAGTGTCTTGCTCAAAGTATACATGGGCATGGTAACTTTCGTGGGTATTAGTAGGATATTTGGCTGAAATCATTGAGATAATCCTTTTATAATTTTATAGTATTTCATATAAGTATTATAGCCTATGTACTCGTTAATATTATTAATGAATACTAATTAGAAGTCAATCAAGTAATGGATTGATTAATAATGTTGAGTTCTTAACAATTAAGTTAGTCTGTAAATTCTGTTTTAAATTCTTTAGAGTCTAACATCATATACAACTCACGTATGAGTTTTAAATTACGAGCATTTACAACTTTTAAATCTCTTACATATTCTTCTATATTTAAACTTCCATTTGATTCGTTTTCAACTCCAGATAGAGAAGTATCCATAATGGATGAGAAGCTTTCTATTTCTGTAAGTTTTGAAACGATATCATTTATATCTATATTTTTATTTAGATTATGAAACAGTGATTTTATCTCTTGTGTATTTTCAAAATGTGAATTTAGTTCATTTGCTTTAAAAGATGAATTATCAATGCTTTTTGAAAGTATATTTTCATCACTTAGATAACTATATAAATGCAAAGTACTGTGTAAAATGTCTTTTAATTTGTCTTTTTGAGTAATCTCTTTCATATTTCAACCTTTAGCCAGTATATATATCGTTATCAATATATATTGTAATAGTACATGATAATTTGTATAATGTCAAGCATTAACAAGCACAAAATCAAATCTTTTATATCAAGGACGATGTTAATATATGAGAACAAAAAGTAATTTAAAAAAACTCTTAGAAGATAGACAAATGAGTCTATATAAACTTCAACAACTTACTAAAATATCTTATTCCAATTTACACAAATATAATAATGATGAAACCAAACGATTTGATAATGAAGTATTAGCAAAGATTTGTAGTGCTTTAAAATGTGAGATTGGTGAATTACTAATTATCGAAAAATAGTAGAGCTTATCTATAACAAAAAGTTGATAGAAAATTGTAGATTTTGTTAAAGGTCAAGGCGAAGATGAATTTTAAAGAGGAATGTACGATTAAGTACATGAGCATTTAAAATCCATCTTCAACGCAGAGATTTGAGAAAAGATGCAGTTTTATATCATCTTTTTTATTTTTTTCGTAGAAATTTTAGTGTCGTATTGATAATATCATCGTCATCCTTACTTGGTGACTTAATCGTTTGCTTCACTTCCCCTTCATAGGTAAACGTCACATTCATCTCATAACTACCAATCATCTTAATACCTTTTTCTAAAGCAAGTATCTTAATGATAATAAGTTCAATAAACTGTTTCGTTGGTAAATCTGGTTTACCAAATCTATCTTCCATCTCTTCTTCTATGGTATAAACTTCTTCTTTATTTGAAGCTTTTGAAAGACGTCTATATAGCTCAAGTCTGACTCTGTCTTCTACGATATAATCACTTGAAATATAAGCAGAAATTGCAAGTTTAATATCCACTGCTTTTTTCTCTTCTTTCATTTCTCCACTTAGAACTGCTAAAGTATCTTCTAACATTTTGATATATAAACCATATCCGATTTGTTTGATATGTCCACTTTGGGCTTCACCGATAATATTTCCACCACCTCTGATTTCTAAATCTTGATGAGCCAGTGCTGTTCCACTTCCTAGATAGGAGTTGGTTTCTAGTGCCACAAGCCTTTTAACCGCATCAGAAGTGATTTTCTTTTTATCTTCAACTACGAAGTAACAAAACCCTTCTTTGCTTCCACGTCCCACACGCCCACGAAGCTGATGAAGGTCTGCAATTCCAAATCTATCTGCGCCATCAATAATCATTGAGTTTGCATTTGGAAGGTGAAGTCCTGATTCAACAATTGAAGTTGCTAGTAGAACATCTATTTCACCGTTATCAAATTTTTCGATGATTTTTTCTGCATTTGCTAAAGTGATTTTTGAGTGAATCATCTCAACTTTTATATTGGGTAATATTGCTTTGATATCTGCTTTTTTAGCATCCATTGACGCGATGTTATTATGTACATAAAAGATTTGTCCCCCACGTCTTTTTTCTCGTAAAATGATTTCTTTGACAAGTTTCTCACTGTACTCTTTCACATAAGAACGAACTCCTAGTCTCTCACTTGGAGGTGTCAGAAGTGAACTCATACCTTTTACTTTAGATAAGGCAAGATTTAGAGTTCTTGGAATTGGTGTAGCACTCATGGAGAAAATATGAATATCTTCTCTTAAATGTTTTAGTTTTTCTTTTTGTTTCACACCAAATTTATGTTCTTCATCGATGATAACTAAGGCTAAATTTTTAGCTGTTACTCCTAAAAGTGAGTGGGTTCCAATGACCAGTTGCATTTCACCTGACTCTAAACCTTTTTTGATTTGAGCTTTTTCTTTGGTACTTGTTTTTCCATCTAGTTTGGCAATTTTGAAACCAAAACTCTCAAATCTTTTGAAGATTCCGTGATAGTGTTGAGAAGCAAGAAGAGTTGTAGGACATACAAATAAAGCTTGATTTCCTGATAGAAGAGTTGCTAAGATTCCATTCATGGCAACTTCAGTTTTTCCAAACCCAACATCACCTGAAAGTAATCTATCCATCACACGACCAGAACCAATATCAGCAAAAAACTCTTTTACGGAACGTTTCTGGTCTTTGGTATAATCAAATCCAGCTTCAAGTTGAAACTTATCAATAGTAGGATTATTTGAAGGAATTTTTATTCCATCGATTAATTCTCGTGCAGCTGCAAGTTTAATAATCTCATTGGCAATTGCAAAAAGTTTTTCTTTTACTTTTTCTTTTAGTTTGGCAAAACTTCCTTTTCCAAGACGATCTAAGGTGGCATAAGAATTTCCATCTGCAACGTATCTATCTACTAAATCAATATTTTCAACAGGAAGTAATAGTTTGTCATCACCCGCATAAGAAATAACAACAAAATCACGCTTTGCACCCATAACCACAACAGGTTTGATATCTGAAAACTGTCCAATACCATGGGTTTCATGAACAACAAAGTCCCCTACTTTAAGCTCATCAAGTATCAGTCTAACTTTTTTCTTTCTTTTTTTCTTGATTTCTTTGTTAAGGGATATTATTACCTCATCATCTGAAACAAGATTAATAATATAAGGTTCAAAACAATACTTTATTTTTTTATCACTTAAGTCTAAGTCATGCGCTTTTACTTTGGCTTGGGTAGCTGAAATAATTGTAAATTTTTTACCAGTATGAAAAGTCAAAAACTCTTTTACATTAGCAGGTTCAATTTCATTGTAAACATTTGTATTTTTAACTTGAGGTAGAGTAAGAAACTTATCTTTGGTGATTCTTTTATCTTCAAAGATATAAGCTTCTTCTATTTCATCTAACGCGTCAGGAGTAATGTAAGAAGTTAAATTAGAAGGTAAGTACTCACCCAAGTCATTTAAATACCAAAATCCCAAAGAGTGAATATCTTGAATAAAAGCATCCGTTTCAACTTTTTCTATCTCTTCATTTATGTTTTCAAAATCTTCATTTGATAAGGCTAAAAAGGCAGGTGTAATAGAAAAGTTATCCAACTCTTCTTTTTCGCTCTTTTGGTCTTCTATATCAAAACGTCTGATACTTTCAACCTCATCATCAAACAAACTTACTCTAAACCCAGTTTCACTCCCTAGTGGACAGATGTCAATGATATCTCCCCTTACTGAAACTTCCCCTTCACTGGTAACGATATCCACAAAGTAGTATCCCCAGTTATAAAGTTTGCTTTTAAATTCTTCAATTTTAATGGTACTTGCAAACTCTATGGTAAAAGAATCAAAACACTTGGCTTTTGGCATTGAAAAAGAGATAGTTCGAAGAGGTGCGATTAAAATCTTGTTTTGTTTCTTGTAGTCATAATAAGCATTTAACTCTTTGGTGATTTGTTGTAACTCTTCAGAAAATGAAAGTAAATCATCTCCATAATTGGCCCTAAAATCAGCCAATACAAAAGGCTTTAACTTTTTAAAACTTGCAATATCACTGGCTATTTGAGCTTGTTTGTCATCACTTACAATTAAAAGTTGGCAGTCTTTATTGGTGTTTAAAAAGTCATAAATATTATGCATGATTATTCTTCGCTTAACTCAAACCCATTGGTTTTTTTATCAAATGTATAAGCAGGATATGGTGTTTCATTGAGTAAAAACACCAAATCACATGAATCAAAATTGGTTTTTAATAAACCTTTTTCAATCACTTGTAAAATATACGCCTTGGTTGCAAAGGTTGTTGTTGATGACTCACCTGTATAAACATATGGTTCATTAGGTACACTATTAAAACCCTCTTTTTTAAGGTGTTTATCAAATACTTCTTTATTATCTTGATTTAGTACTTCTAGTAACAGTAAAACTTCTATCATTATTATATCCCTACAAATGTGCTAATTAGTCCAATAAGACCACCAAAAACTCCACCCCAAACAACAAGCCATCCAAGATGTTCTTTTATCATCTTCTGTACGATTTCTTTCACCATTTTTGGAGTTAACTCATCTAATCTTTTATTTACAATGGCACTTACTTTTTCATGAATATCAGAGCTGATATTTGAGCTACTTAAATTTTGATGCAATGTCTTTTGAAAAGCATCTGTATGCACTATTTGTGTCATTGCAGATTTAAGTTTTAAAGTAAAAGGCTCTTGCAAAGGCTCTAACGCAGCCTCTCCACCAAACATTCCCAACATAGAACCAAAAGAAGATTCCATTACTGCACTTTTCAGTGAATCATATGCAGGTGAAAAATCAGTTTTTTCCAACAGTCCTGAAAAGTCAAAGTGAGATTTTTCATCGGTGAGTTCACTTTCAAAAAACTTCTCTAAGTTCTCTTTGGTAAAAAACTCATTCATCATTAAAAAGTGAATGGCTTTTTTAAACTCTACAAATCTATTTTCAACCACACCACTTCCATAAAGAAAAGGAACCTTTTCAAAGAGCATATGCACAGCAAGTGCATTTGTTACTGCTCCACTTAAAGCAAAAAGTCCAATAATAAAAATTTCATGGGAATAAGTAACATTAGTTGCCAGTCCATAGGCAATAAAAAAAGCGGCGATTATATTAGTAAGAAGTGATTTATTCATGTAAGTACCTTTTAAAAATTGGATTATAGCTAATTTTTAGCTTGCTATGCAATATGATTGCAATATGCAAAGTAAAATACTATACAATATGAGACTATATGACCTAAAGGACACAGATGAAAATTGTTATTGCTGTTGATTCATTCAAAGAAAGCCTGAGTTCTATGCAGGTGGCACGAGCAATTGAAGCAGGATTTCAAACTGTTTATCCCGATGCTACGTATGTAAAAATTCCAGTAGCTGATGGTGGAGAAGGAACCGTTCAAGCTTTGGTGGATGCTACAAAAGGCAAAATAGTTAACGTAAAGGTCAAAAATCCCCTTGGAAAAGAAGTCACATCCTATTACGGTATTTTAGGAGATCAAAAAACTGCTGTTATTGAAATGGCAACGGCTTGTGGTTTAGATTTACTAAAAGAAGATGAAAAAAATCCATTGGAATGTTCCACTCTTGGTTTTGGACAGTTGATTTTAAATGCCCTTGATAAAGGTATCACCTCTTTTATACTAGGACTTGGAGGTAGTGCCACAAATGATGCGGGTATTGGAATGTTACAAGCTTTAGGAGTTAAGTTTTTAAATGAAGAAAAAAAAGAAATTGGCTTTGGGGCAAAATATATTCAAGATATCAAACACATTGATACATCAAAATTAGACTCTAGACTTTTAGATATCAAATTTAAAGTAGCTTGTGATGTGAGCAATATCTTATGTGGAGAAAAAGGTGCTACTTATGTTTTTGGACCGCAAAAAGGCTTATTAACTAATCAACTTGAAGAACTAGATACTCACATTAAAAACTTCGCACATCTATGTGAACAAACTTTTGAGCGAAAAACTCAAATCATCAAAGGTTGTGGTGCTGCAGGTGGATTGGGTTTTGGTCTTATTACTTTTTTAAATGCCTCATTGCTAAGTGGTATTGATATTGTTTTAAACAGAGTTAATTTAGATCAAGCATTAGAAGGTGCCGATTTGCTTATCACAGGTGAGGGAAAGATGGATGCTCAAACTATCAATGGAAAAGTTCCCGTAGGAGTTGCTAGAAGGGCTAAAAAGAAAAATCTAAAAGTCATAGCTATTTGTGGTGCAGTGGAAAAGGGATACGAAGAAGTATATGATCATGGAATTGATGCAGTGTTTGATACAGTTCAAAAAGTTGATACTCTACAAAATGTACTTTTAAATGCTAACGATAGTGTTAAAGTAAGCGCACAAAATATTGCAAGAATTCTTAGCTTAAATATATCCGAACACTAAGTTTCTATATTTTTATATTTTTATATTTTTAGCATTGATTTTTAAAATACCATGAGCAAATTCTTGTAAGGTATCAGTACTTAGTCTTGCAGACAAACCTGCAATTCCAATGGCACCTAATAATTCTTTGTCATGATTAAAAATAGGTACAGCCACTGAGCTTAAACCATATTCATACTCTTCATTTTCAATGGCATAGCCATTTTCTTGAATACTATCCAGTTCTTTTTGTAAATACCTGCTTTTCTTTACACTATTTTTAGTGTATTCAGTCAAGTCAAGTAATTTAATATCGCTGTTTCCAAAAGCCAATAATACTTTTCCCAAAGCAGTACAATGAAGTGGAGCTTGAGCACCTATTGTATTTCTCATTTTAATAACTCTTGTGGAATTATCCACTTGATTTAAATATAACAAAGCGTCATTTTCTTCAACAGCTAAATAACTACTCTCACCTGTAAAATTAAAAATCTCTTCAAGTAAGTTTTGAGTTCGCTCTATTAAAACTTCTCTAGTGGCTTTAGATGTCATGATATCCATGATATCTGCTTTAACTATTTCCTTTGTGTTTCCTAGGTATTTAATAAACCCTTCTTTCAATAAAGCAGTAAGTAATCTTGACATGGTACTTTTGTCAATATCAAGTTTTTGACATAAGGTAACAGCAGTAAGAGGTTTATCACTAAACAAGATTTCTTTCAATATTTGTAAGCCTCTTGTTAATGACTTGTTCTGGTTTTGCAAATTTTTCCCTTGGTAATAATTATAACAAATAAAAAAAGAAGTGAGCACTTATTATTTGATTTGGTATTACTCCTACAAATAATAGTATAAAAAATAGAAAAAGAACATTTATTTCAAAACGATACAAAACTTCTCAAAAGAATTTTATAAATTTCGAAATTTTTATTGCACTATCTTCTATTTTCAAAAATATTTTTCTCAGTATGTGAGAAAAATATTTTTCCCATTTCATTAAAGCCTATAAATAGGTGCCTTAAAGACATATAATTTTAAACTTAAATTTTATAGTTAGTATTATAACTGAAAATAACTTTAAAATAATATGTGGTTAAATTCCTTATCTGTTTTTGTTACCCCGAAAGCAGTCAGTGTTTTTTTGACAAAAATTTGTTTTGTGGTTGAGGCCACAAAGCAGATTTTACAAAAAAGACTTTAAATATAAATTAAAAATAACATTAATAAAAAGGTATAAAAATGGCTTCATCTATAATAGATTTATCAAAATTAACGGCGAAGGATGATTTGACTCCAGTACTTGGCGGACATTGGCCAGGAATTCAGATTTATTACCCACCAATAAAATTTAATCCACTTGATGGGAATTATGAAAGTATTGAAGAAGCAAAATTAAGACTTCAAAAACATGCTTACAAAACAAAAGCGCATACGCTTTTATTTGACCTTGAAGATGGTTGTAGAATGAAGGACATGAGTAGAAAATTACTTTTAGAGGAGTTACCAAAATTCCCAGAACGTAATTTTCAAATCGCTATTAGAATAAACCCTTTTAGAACAGACGAATATGAAGAAGATTTAAAATTAATTAGACAAGTACATAAATACATTGATGTTATTGTACTTGCAAAAGCAGGTGAAGTTTATGGGGATGCTGAAATCAGAGATTTATCTTCTTGGTTGGTTTCAATTGGAAGTGATTTAACAATACAACCAATTATTGAGCATCCAAAATCATTACAAATTGCAGATCAGTTGATGTCACATTCAACTGTAAAACATGTTGTATTTGGTATCCACGATTTCTCAAAAGCAATGGCTTACAAAATCACACCTGAGGGTTGGATTGATGAGTTAGAAACTTTTTTCAACAACTTAACAATGGAAGCTAGAATCCATGGTTGTGGAGTAATTGGTGGAGTTGAAGTACTTTTAACTCCCAACTCACTTCCTGATTCTTGTTTAGAGAAAAAAGACATCAGAAGATGGCTGGACTTACATGGAGATAATGCATCAAGACATGTATATTCACATGCAAAAAGAGAAACAGCGATGGGATTAACGGGGAAACAAGTTATTACTCCAAATCACATCAATATTTGTAAAGTTGCATTTACTCCAAGTCCCAAAGAACTTGAAAATGACATTTCTATCTTAAAAGCTGCTATTGAAGCAGATGCACTTTTAAGTGGAGCGATTAGATATGAAGGTCAAATGTTTGATCCACCAATGTTTGGTAAATCGTTACAGAATATTTTAAGAGCCTATGCATTAAAAAGTTTAACCCAAAAAGATCAAGATTTTGCTCTTACAGTGTTAAACAAAATGCCATTACATACATTTAAAGAAAACTGGCCATTTGGTCGAATATAAAAGGAGTACAGAATGAAAATTGAACAATACCCGCAATGGGAAATTGAAGTTCCAGAATTTTTAAATATCGGGACTGCTTGTACTTCTGCACATATGGGTACAACTAAAGAAAACGCAACAGCTATGATTATTGAAGACAGTGCCTTGGGTACAAGTCAAATTACCTATAAAGAATTGAATCAACAATCTGATAGATTTTCTAACTTTTTACAAAGTATTAAATTAGAACCAAGAGACAGAGTATTAATTTGTTTAAAAAACTCTCTGGCTTACCCAATATCATTTTTTGGAAGCATTAAAGCTGGAATCGTAGCAGTTCCAACTTCAACACTATTAAGTGGTCCAGAAGTTAAATATTTAGCAACAGATTCTCAAGCAAAAGCAATTGTAATATCTGCTTCTATGTATGACACTTTATTACCATATTTAGAAAACCTTGACAATTTACAACACATAATTGTATCTGGAGTTTCTGATATTGACAGCTTAAAACAACCTCATGGTGCTATTTTACATAGTTTTGAAGATGCAATTGAAAATGCACATCATACGCCAAATCACTATAACTCAAAATCAGGGGAACCTGCATATTTGGTTTATACATCTGGAACCACTGGTTTTCCAAAGGGTGTTTTACACTCTCATCGATCATTAGTAGGACGAGCACCTGCAAGTGAATTTTGGTTTGATTTTAAAGACAATGATAGAATCATGCACTCTGGAAAATTCAACTGGACATATGTTTTAGGTTCTGCACTTATGGATCCTTTATACAAAGGTCAAACGGTAATTGCTTATGAAGGTGCGAATGATGCAAAATCATGGGTTGAGTTAATTAAAAAACATAAATGTACTATATTTATTGGTGTTCCAACAATTTATAGACAAATATTACAAAAAACTGACTTTACAATTAAAGATTGTCCAAGTCTGCGACATTGTATGAGTGCGGGTGAGCATTTATCTTCAGAAATGGTTGAATTATGGAGAGATAGATTTGAACAAGATATCTTTGAAGCAATTGGTATGAGTGAATTTTCATACTATATTTCTCACTCAAAATTTAGACCAATCAGACCAGGGTCTGCTGGTTTTGTTCAACCAGGACATAATGTAAAACTTCTAAATCCAGAAACAATGGAAGAAGTAGGTACAGAAGAAGAAGGTATGATTTGTATTGGATTGGATAACCCAGGACTATTTTTAGAATACTGGAATCTTGAAGATGAAACTTCTAAAGCAAAAAGAAATGGTTACTTCTTTACAGGGGATTATGCAAAAAAAGATGCCGATGGATATATTTGGTTCTTAGGTCGAAAAGATGATTTAATTAATACCTTTGGTTTTAGAGTAAGTCCTCATGAGATTGAAAGAGTTATTAAAACACATGACAAAGTAGATGATTGTGTTGCAGTAGGACTTGATATTGATGCCAATAAAACAATTGTTGCAATTGCAATATTGAGTGATGCAAAATTAAGCGCTGAAGATGAAGCTGAAATATTGGCATTTGGTCAAAAAAACCTTGCTAAGTATAAAGCACCAAAACAAATATATGTTTTAAAAGAATATCCAAAAACTAAAAATGGAAAAGTTTTAAGAAAAGAGTTGATTAAACAGATTGAAGCTTTAGGAAGTGATCCAAAAGCTTCAACAAAAGATGATACTTATAGACCAAGACGTTCAATGTTATTTGTTCCAGCGTACAATGAGCAAAATATTCAAAGAGCCAGAGTAGTTTTAGCAGATGCTGTTATTTTTGATTTTGAAGCTATTTTAGAAGAACAAAAAGAAAGTGCTAGAAAACTCCTTCAAAAAGAGTTTAAAGCAGATTCAAACTTTGGCGATTCGGAAAAAATTGTAAAAGTGAACAAACTTGATTCTAAACATATTGATAAAGACTTAGCTTTATTAAGTAAAATTGATATTAATGGAGTTGTATTTTCAAGTATTGAGAGTGCAAGTGAAGTGCTTGAAGCTGAAAAGATTGTTCAAGGAATTAATTCTGAACTAGAATTAATGGTGATGATTGATACCCCTTTAGGAGTATTAAATATTCAAGAGATATGTGCAGCAAGTAAAAACTTATCTTGTATCATTATTGGAACAAATAATTTGGCACAAAAATTACAGATTAATGTTAAAAATGGTTCTAAAGCAATGTTCCATTACATGTCTCAAATTTGTTTAGCTGCAAGGGCGTATGGGAAAATTGTAATTGATGGACCACATTTTGATGTGGAAGATGAGTTTTCTTGTGAATCAAGTGCGAAAGATGCATTCTCTCTTGGTTGTGATGGGAAAGCAGTATTACACCCTATTCAACTAGAGTATGTAAATGATATCTTTACACCTAAAAAAGCTGAAGTTGAAAATGCAAAAGAAATGATTTCAGCATATAATGCAGGATTAAGAGATGGTCATGAAGTTATCAAGTTTGGTCACGATTTAGTTGATAAATCAAGAATCAAATGGGCTCAAAGAACAATTACTCTTTATGATAGATTTAAAGAAATTGGTCAGAGTTCATTCTAAGGAGATGAGTTTGTCTACAAAAATTAGTAACAAGATAAATAGAGGGAACTTTTTTGAAGATTTCACTATTGGTCAAAAAATAGTTCATCCACTTCCAAGAACAATTTCTCAAGGTGATGTATCTTTTTACATCGCTTTAACTGGAAGTAGATTTGCACTTCACTCAAGTGATATTTTAGCAAATGAATTTGGATATGAGCAGAAACCTTTAGATGATATGTTGATGTTTCACTTAACATTTGCAAAATCAGTTCAAGATGTTTCTTTAAATGCCATTGCCAACTTAGGTTATGCAGAAGTATCCTTTAAAAATCCAGTTTTTATTGGAGATACGGTCAATTTAGAGACTGAAGTGATTGGACTAAAAGAAAACTCAAATGGAAAAAGTGGAGTGGTTTATGTTCACTCAGTGGGATACAATCAAGATAAAGATGAAGTATTAAACTTAAAACGTTGGGTTATGGTTCATAAAAAAGATAAAACTAAAAACTCTGGTATTAATGAGATACCAAGTTTCGAGCCAACAACACAAATTCTTGATGAAATAAAAATTCCAAAATTGGGAAAAGTTAATACTTCTTCAACTGGTGGTGAGTATTTTTGGGAAGATTATGAAGTGGGTGAGAGATTAAATCATCCAGAAGGAATAACAGTGGATGACAGTGATCACACCTTAGCTACTAAATTGTATCAAAACAATGCCAAGGTACACTTTGATGACTTTATGATGCAATCGACTCCTGTGGGTCAACGATTGATGTATGGTGGGCATGTTATATCAATTGCTCGAAGTATTTCATTTAATGGTTTACAAAATGCTCAGTGGATTTACTCCATCAATTCAGGAGCGCACGCTAATCCAACATATGCAGGAGATACAATTTATGCCTTTACTGAAGTATTGGAAAAAATTGATCACAGCAGAAGTGATATCGGATTGTTAAGACTAAGAACTGTTGGCTTGAAAAACATGAAAGCAGAAGACATTGATTCAACATTTAATGAAGATGGAAAATATCTTAAAAATGTTGTTTTAGATTTGGATTACACTGTTGTGATTCCAAAAAAACAATAATAGAACAATAATAAAATTTAATAAAAGTATAAAAGGAAATATTATGACACACCCTAATGAAGCACTATTTGATTCTGGAAAATCGTTACCAATCATTCCATCTTGTGAGCACTTTGCAGGAAGCGAAAAATTAATCTTAAAAGCAATGGGAATGCAAGAAAAACTGGGACCAGTTTTTGATATCACTTGTGATTGTGAAGATGGTGCTGAAACTGGAAAAGAAGTTGAACATGCAAATATGATTGTAAGAGTTATTAACTCTGAAGCAAACAAATATAAAATGGCTGGTTGTAGAATCCATGACCATGGAAATGAACATTGGAGAAATGATGTTGATATTTTAGTTCCAGGAGCTGGTGAGCTATTATCTTATATTACTCTACCAAAATCAAATTGTTATGAAGATGCTAAAACACAAATTGAATATATTCAAGCAAAATGTAAAGAATCTGGAATTTCTCGAGAAATTCCTATTCATATATTAATTGAAACCCATGGTGCATTAAGAGATGTTGAACAACTAGCAACTTTACCATGGCTTCAAGTATTAGACTTTGGATTAATGGATTTTGTATCAGGTTACCAAGGAGCTATTCCTGCTTCAAATATGAGAAGCCCAGGTCAATTTGATCATAAATTAATCAGTCGTGCAAAAGCAAATGTTTGTCAAGCAGCAATTTCAAATCATGTTATTCCTTGTCACAATGTTACACTTGATTTAAAAAACCCTTACCAAACATTTAAAGATGCAGAGATTGCAAGAAACTCTTTTGGGTTTATGAGAATGTGGTCAATTTACCCAACTCAAATTCAAGCTATTGTTGATGCAATGAAACCAGACTTCACAGAAGTAGAAGATGCTCAAAATATCCTTTTAGCCGCTCAAGATGCTGAATGGGGACCTATTCAGTATGACGGTGAGTTACATGATAGAGCCACATACAGATATTTTTGGGAGTTGGTTCAAAGAGCACATTTTTCTGGACATAAGCTACAAGAGGCAGTTCAAAAAAGATTTTTTGCTTAAAAAAAATGTAAATATAATGTAAGTTAAAGATTAAATAAGTAATATGTTACAACAAAAGGAAACAGTATGGAAAAAGTAGTCACTCTCAAACTTCAAGATAAACTAGCCAAGGTCGTCGTCGTCACTGATGTCGCCAGTTGTGGTTTATCTATCCGTACAAAAGGTTTCACACAAAGTAGTACTTACTAAAACAAAGGCTTAGGCCTTTGTTAAAATACAACTTCAACCTTACGATAGACAACCTCATATTTCGCAAATATTTGTACAATCACATAAAAACTAATTGTTAACATTAATTGTCAAAAATTTAGTTGTGCACATGCACAAACTTTAATGCACTATGTTGGTGTGTTTACACGAAAAAGAAAAATTATGCAAAAATATATTTATAATACAAACGATTTAAAAGATTATTTAGGATTTGGAGTTGCTGGTAACTTTGCAAACCATTTAGATGAAGCTGGAGAAGGTGGGGAATTTTCAAAAATCAAAACCCAAGAAAAAGATGCTCCGAAAGGATTATTTCCTTTTTATATTCCAGGAAATGATGGATTTTTGGGAGAGTTCCCAATATGTGATAGCAGTATCAACCACAATGATTGCGAACATTTACAAGTTGAAGCTGAAGTTGGATTATTATGTGACTTTGAATATGATAATGGAAAATTGATTGATTTAAAACCAAGGGCATTTACTGCTTTTAATGATTGCAGTATCAGAGTTAATGATGGAAACAAATTAAGTACTAAAAAAAATTGGGGTAAAAACTCAAAAGGAATTTCAAATGAGTTTATTGAAATAGATAACTTTAGTGAAGAAGGAATTTTAAACGCTTATCATATTTGTTCATTTATCAAAAGAGATGGAATTTTACATGACTATGGAACAACATCTGCTGTTAATTCATACAGCTACTTTTTTGATACTTTAAAAGGTTGGATGATTGATAAATTTAACTCCCAAGAAGATTGTGGTCCCTTGGAAGAATTAAATCCGTTTATTCAAGATATTGAAGGAAAAAAAGGTATTTTTATCGCTGCAGGTGCAACTGCATACGCAAACTTTGGTAAAAAACACTTTTTAGAAAAAGGGGATGAAATATTCATCTATGTTTATAATGGACATATTCATAGTTTTGAAGATATTATGAATGATATGAGTGGGGGAAATATTCACTTAAAACATTGTTCTAAGTTACACCAAATCGTTGAGTAATTAAGATTTAAATAGACCAAATTAACTTGGTCTATTTAGGCATCAATTTATTTATACGTCTACCATGGCTTTAAAGTAAGATCCACTTCGTCCAAGATTTTCAACTTTGACATGATGTTTTTCTGTCAATCTACCCTCTTCAATAAATTGATGTTTTAATTCTAAAATAATAGGTACTGTTTTACCAGGAAGTTCAACTGTACTATAATACTCACAAAAAAGTGCACTTTGTGAACTGCTAATCATTGGAGGATAACCTTCAAGTATTTTCTCTACTTCTATTTCGAATTTTTCAATTTCACTCTCAGTTTTTCCCAGTGGTAGTGAGCATTTTTTCACTTGTTCTACATTATCTTTATTGACAAAACAAATAGTCGCTTTTTTGGTTTTTAGGATATTTGCCAAACTATCTTTTTGACTTCCATCTTCTTTGTGTCCAATTGAAACAACTACCGTTGCTGGATCTGAAGACAGAGGAATAAAATATGAAAAAGGTGCAGCATTAATAACACCATCATCTTCAGTTACAATCCAAGCAATTGGTCTGGGTACCACAGTATCTGACATAAGTTTGTATCTATTTAATCCGTTAACATCTTTATAATCTAAAATCATTTCGTTCCTTTTATTGGCGTAATTTTAGCATAAAGTTGATTTAATTATTCCAATAATTTAGCTTTTTTTGAGTTTATAATGCATCTGTTTATAACCCTCTTTTCTTTTTTTGTAAGCAGAATATAACATAGCATTTTTAGTGTCTAAAAAGTCAATTGAAAGACTCTTTTGCAAAATATCTTTTATCTTCTAATGAATATTTAACCTTATTTTCTTCAAATATTGCTTTTACTTGAGATAACAACCCTCTTGGCAACTTCAAATACCCTTCGTCTTCTTCATAGTTTATGATTACTCGAGGGATATTAT
>MAAG01000190.1 GCA_002163065.1 Arcobacter sp. 31_11_sub10_T18 | reverse complement strand
TTTTATGAGTAACTAATAAAGTTTTTTATACAATACACATTCAATTATGCATCTGTGGCGGAACGGTAGACGCGCGGGCTTGAGGGGCTCGTACTTAACGGTGTGGAAGTTCAAATCTTCTCAGGTGCACCATTGTTCAAAACTCACTTATTATTTCATCCTAAATCATATAAGTCTTCCTTTTAACAAACTTTATCATTAATTACTTTGCATAAAATACATACATCACATTATAAATTACATATACATATTTTTCTCTTTTGAGAAGAACTAACCCTGCTTTATTTTTACACAATTCCATAATAAATAATTCTATTGTTCCAAATATTTGTACAAATCTGTCTTTTTTCTTGACATTTGTTCCATTATCTTGTACAATTCTTCTCAATAATTATTATTATGTTCCAATAATAAGAACAAAGGCATTTACATGACAAAACCAAGTTTAAGAAAATTAGAAACAGATTTAAAAGTAAATAAGACAACTTTACATAATTGGAAAAAAAATAGACCCCAATTATTTGAGTTTATAATTGAGTCATATAAAGATCGAGAATTATTAAAACAAAATCTAACACAGATGATAAAACAAAAACAAATTATTGAAGAAGAAATAACACTAACAAAACAAAGAGTTTCTTAACATAAATAAGGATTATAATGGACATCTCATCATTAGGAAATACTGCTTATTATCAAAATGAGAGTATTACAAGTAACCGTGACGAAAAAGCTCAAAGTTCTGAGTTAAGTGCAGTGAATAATTTAAATGCAGTATATGTTGACCCTGATGCTATCAGTGATTTAAGTTTAAAAGCAGCACATACTTCTGAAATCTTGATTCAAAAAGTCAAAGAAATAAATGAAAATAGACCATTAAAAGATGTTAATTTTGAAAAAGAATCTAAACAATTTGATAAAAAAAATATCGAATCTTTAGAAGGAAGTTTAAAAAACTCACAAGCCAGTTTTATCTCTTCTAAACGAGTAACTGAACTCTTAACATAAGAGTTTTTAAAAAAGAACCAAAATCTTTACTCTCCTTTGATTTTTGGTTCTTTTTTATTTTCCCCAATTATCCATATTTACCCACCATACCTATTAACTTAAATCACCATTTAAGATTTTATTAATTTTAAAAACTTATACATAGATAAGTCAAATCGTCCTAAAATATATGTATATTTGATGGTTATTCATAGGAAACTTTTACTTACTAAAGGATGTATTATGACAAAAAGCTCGAGTATCAAAAATCAAATTTTCTTACCAATTATTGTTGTTTTTATTCTCACTAGTGTAGTTATTTATTTTTTCATCTCTACACAAATTAAACAAAATATTATTGATCAAAGTATTGTTAATGCAACCAATACTGTCCAGCAGTACAAGGCTCTGCGAAAATACTATGCAGGAAATGTAGTGGGTGTTGTTAAACGAACCTCTGAAGGTCGAGTAAAAATAAACTATGATCACAAAGAAAGAACAGATACGATTCCTCTTCCTGCAACAATGATTCATGATTTAGGAGCCATTGTCAGTCAACAAAAAAGTGGTATGAAACTTAAACTTTATAGTGATTTTCCTTTTCCTAATCGAGCAGACAGAGTCCTAGATGACTTTTCTATAAATGCTATGCAAACCTTTAGAGATGGTTCAATTGAGGATCCTGTTACGAGTGTTGAAAACTTTGATGGAGTTGAGTCTGTTAGAGTTGCTGTTGTGGATACCTTAGTGGCACAAGGTTGTGTAAACTGTCATAACAGTCGTCCTGATACTCCTAAAAGTGACTGGAACCTAGGAGATGTAAGGGGAAGTTTGGAAGTTATAATTCCAATTGAAGGTCAACTCCAATCTGCTGTTTCTTTGCAGATGTCAATTATTGTAGCCATTCTTATATTAGGTCTTTTAACCCTTGGTCTTTTATATTATTATTTTGGACGAGTCATTCTTTCGCCACTTAAGTCTTTACATAATGGAGTGGACGATTTTTTCAAATATTTAAATAAAGAAGTCGATTCTGTTGAAGCCATTAAAGTTTCAAAAAATGATGAGATTGGTGTTATGTCTACTATAATCAATGAAAACATTTTAAATGCAACACAAGAACTTAAAGTTGATAATAACTTTATTGATGAAGTTAAAGATGTAGTTGAAAAAATAAAAAAAGGTAACTTTGATTCCAGCTTAGATAATAAAGTCAGTTCAACAGCATTGGAAGAGTTAAGATTAAAATTAAATGAAATGTTAGATTCTTTAAGAAGTACAGTGTGTACTGACGTAAATCAATTACTCAATATACTTGACCAATATAGCAATCAAAACTACTTATCAAAAATAGAAAATGATAATGGTAAGGTCGCTACTCAAATTAACACTCTAGGTGATAACATCACAAAAATGTTAACCTACAATAAACAAGATGGTTTAACTTTGGATGTAACTGCACATGAACTGTTAGATAATGTTGAAACATTAAATACCACCTCAAATGATACTGCAGCACGTCTTGAAGAAACTGCAGCGGCAGTTGAAGAAATGACTGGAAATCTTAAAGGTAGTGGTGCAAATATTGCTGAGATGACCAACTATGCCAACGAGCTATCAATATCATCAACTGAGGGCGAAGAGATGGCAAATAAAACAACTGTATCTATGGATGCAATAAATGAGCAGGTTACTGCTATTAATGATTCTATCACTGTTATTGATCAAATTGCTTTCCAAACCAATATCCTATCTCTAAATGCAGCTGTTGAAGCAGCTACCGCTGGGGAAGCTGGAAAAGGTTTTGCCGTTGTTGCTCAAGAAGTTCGTAACTTGGCTTCAAGATCAGCAGAAGCTGCAAAAGAAATTAAAGATCTTGTTGAAAATGCAACCATTAAAGCCAATGAAGGTAAAAATATTGCGGATAAAATGATTGGTGGATACAATGCATTAAACCAAAATATATCTAAAACACTAGAGTTGATTAATAATGTCTCTACTGCTTCAAAAGAGCAACAAGTGGGTATTGAGCAAATCAATGATGCTATTAATACTTTAGACAAACAAACACAACAAAATGCAAGTGTAGCAACCAATGCACAAGAAATTGCGAGAACCACTTCTTCAATTGCTAAGAAAATTGTTAAAGCCGCTGACGATAAAACATTTAGAGGTCAAAATGATGTTAAAGCAGAGACCATTAAAACTACACATGTAGCTGAATCAGTGAGTCATATGGTTATGCCAAAAGCTAGCCTTACAAAAAAAACTACAGTACATAAAGATATTGTAAAAGAAAATGTAGTTGTAAGTCCTGTAAAACCAGCGCCAGTGAAACCAACATCAGTAAAAAATGAAGTTATCACTTCTAAAAATGATAAAGATGATGAATGGGAAAGCTTTTAAGCTTTCTCATAATTCACTGGCACTTTTAATAATATCTATTCCAAATTTACTTCGTAGTTTTTGAACTTGTTTACTTAAATTGGATTGTTTTAAATCATTTTCATACTCAAATAGGTTAAGTGAATTTTGCCTGTTTTCGAAAAAGTTTGAAACTGAAATATTAATTTGAATAACATTATGTGTGGGATGAATATCATTTTCTTCAAATAGTGTTTTCATACTATCTTTTAAATATCTCTCATTAAAAAGTCGATTGGTATTAATATAATTTTTCGACTTTAAATTAAATTCATATCGTATTTGCAAAAATAGTGTTTGAGGATTAACTTTTCCTTTTATAATTAAAAAAGAAAGGTAACGGCACAGAATATTAATTCGTCTCTTAATTTCATCTCTTTTATATATGGGATCAAAGGTTCTTCCAATACCAATGGATTTTTTAGATTTTTTAAGGGCAATACTTTCTCGCTCTATTCCACAAACACGGTTATATAACTGAATTCCAGGTTTTTTCCAAGAGTAAAATAGTTCTCTTTTGTTTTTAATTTGTCCCAGTGTTGAGATACCATATGTTTTTAATTTTTCTTGATATCCCTTACCAATACCTGGAAACTTTGAGATAGGAATATCATTAATGAAATTCTCCACTTCATTTTCTTTGACCAGCTTAATACCCACGGGTTTTGCAAATTCAGTGGAAAGTTTTGCAATCCATTTGGTTTTTGCAATTCCAATTGAAATTGGAAGATTCAATTCTTTTTTAATTAGATTTTGAAGCTTTTTAGCAAAATCATAAATTTCATCATCTCCAATCCAACCCGTAACATCACAAAAAAATTCATCAATACTAAACTGTTCAATTAAAGGTATTTCATTTTCAAGTAAGGCTGCAAGTTTTGTGGAAAGTTCATGATATAAAGGATAGTTTGAAGGAATCATTTTTAACTGTGGACATAAAGACAAGGCTTCATTAACCGTCATTGCAGTTTTCACGCCATAAGCTCTAGCTTCATAACTACATGTGGTAATAATTCCTCGAACTTTACCTTTATCATCAACAAAGTAATCTTTAGGTGCTTTATCATCATTGGCTGTAACTATTGAGCTTACAAAAGCACCACTGTTATTACTTATATGTCTAACAGCTTTTTTTCTATCAAAAATATTAAGATTTGATCTTCCTCCAACAGCTGCTGGAATATTGTTTAAACTCTCATCAACACTTCTATGAGCAGAAACAAAAAAACAATCTAAATCTAAATGTATAAACATATGTTATCCCAAAATTATTGTATTGTAAAATTATATATAAAAAATAGTGCTTCCTTTAAATCTCTTACATTCTGTAATCTTAATTAGCATAAATTTACTACTGTGTTAAAACGTACATCTTGACAAGCATAAAGAAATCTAGTATATTTCCCTTTTTCATAAAAGGATATATTATAGAAAATTGTAGAATGTGTAAAGCAGAGATAGAGAATAAAATTAAAAGATGCCCCTATTGTGGCACCTTAAATCCAACGGTCAAATTAAAAGATATTTGGTTAGGTATTGCTTTTGTACTTGGAGCAATGAGCATCTATATGTACTTTTTTCCTACTAACTAAAGCTATTTTTTAATCATTCCAATTATCCAACCAAGGGCAAAACCAATAAGATGTGCATACCAAGCTACTGGAAGACCTATAAGTAATGGAGCAAAAGATATAATCATTATCCACATGAATATACCTTTTCTTTGATATTTATCAACCAAAGCAACATAACCAAATAACACACTAATAGCTCCAGAAGCTCCACCAAGATTTGCATAAGCATTAAACAAATCCATATATCCAAAACTTAACAAAGAGGTTAAAAGTCCCCCTACAAAATACAGAATAAGTAGAGTTCCTTTTCCCTTGTATTCTTCAATTAAATTTCCAAATTGATATAAAACAAACATATTCATTAACAAATGTCCAATTCCATGATGGGTAAACATAGTAGATAGAGGTTGCCACCAAAAAGAACCTTCTATAAAGTATATATTTAAGCCCATGTATATGGTTCCATTTGGAATAGTTATTTGCACAATATACATAAAAATGGTTATGGCGATTATAATATTAGTAAATGTTTTTAGTTTAAAGTTTTGCATTGTATTTAAAAGCTTCCAGTGAGCATTGTACTCGTTTTTCTATTTCAGTCATGTCATAAGTTGAAAAACCAATAAACATGCTAAAAACCTCTTTATTATTAACTCTAAAAGATGTTAATAAAGAACCAACTTTATCTAAACTGTCATCTTCATTTTCAATGAGTTCATATTTTATTTTTAAAAATTTACTTTTTTCTTTTGTAGATTTTATATCAATTGTCTTTAAAAAGATGTTATTGATGTGATTTATATTAAGTTTTTGAGAAAAACTTGAATCACTTTCAAGAGAGCTTGTCATACCTCCATCAAGAACATAGGCACCTTCATTTAAAAGTCGGTATCCAAGTTTTAAAATTTTTTGATTGCCAAGTTTATCTGTGGTAAACACTATGTCATTTTGACACATTAACCCGCTGTTAATTCGAGGGGCATCTTTTACGAAGTATTTCACATAAAGAGCAAGCACTGCAGATACAAGTATTATGGTAACCAATGAAAAAAAGTTATTGATAACTTGGCTCTGACGTGTTCCTCTTATCATTATTCTACTTTAAAAAGTATCGTTTATAAGTGACGATAATCTGACTCTTCATCACTTATATACGAACTATACCAGTGCTTCTTTTAATACATCTTCTATCGTATCAACAGGTTTAATTTCTAAAGCTTTTTTAACTTCTTGAGGAATATCGTCTAAATCTCTTTGGAAGTTCTTTCTTGGAATTAGTACTTTTTTCATTTTACCTTTAAAAGCAGCAATGAGTTTTTCTTTTAATCCACCAATTGGTAATACTTTTCCAGTTAAAGTAAGCTCACCTGTCATTGCTATTGTTGAAGAAACTTCTCTATTACTTAAAATTGAAGCAATAGTTAAAGCCATAGTGATACCCGCACTAGGACCATCTTTTGGCGTTGCACCTTCTGGGATATGTAAGTGAATATCATATCTTTTATATATTTCACTTTGATCCACTTTTGTTTTTTCTTCTTTTTCTTTTACTGAAAGTGGGATTAAGTCATTATCAATATTGATTTTTTTCTCATCAATAAGTACTTTCACAACACTGAAAGATATTTTGGCAGATTCTTTCATCACATCACCCATATTTCCAGTTAGAGATAACATTCCCTTACCTCGTAACTTAATGGCTTCAATTTTAAGTAAATCTCCACCAACAGAAGTCCAAGCAAGACCATTGGTAACACCAACAAGATTTTTCTTATCAGCAGGATCAATTTCAAAAATTGGGTTGTCTAAATACTTCTTAATGTTTGTGGTATTAATAGATACCTTAGTAACCTCATCTTCTGTTAAGATTTTTTTAACTGCTTTTCTAAACAATTTGGCAAATACACGTCTAAGATTTCGAACCCCTGCTTCTCTTGTGTATTTAGAAATAATAGTATCAATGGTAGCTTTACTAAGACTTAGTTCAGATTTTTTAAGTCCATGTCGTTCAAATTCTTGTGGAATTAAGTAGTTCTTAGCAATATGATATTTTTCATTTGGAGTATAAGAGCTAATTTCAATAAATTCCATTCTATCTCGAAGAGCTGCAGGAATATTTCTAGCATCATTTGCAGTTGCAACAAAAATAACCTGACTTAGATCAATAGAGAAATTCAAATATAAATCTCTAAACTCATTGTTTTGTTCAGGATCTAAAATTTCAAGCATAACAGCAGTTGGATCACCTCTGTGATTTGAACCAATTTTATCAATTTCATCGAGAACAATCACAGGATTCATTTTTTTAGCATCTTTAAGACCATTTACTAGCCTACCTGGCATTGCTCCCACATACGTTCGTCTATGTCCTCTTAATTCATTTACATCTTCCATTCCACCAAGTGCGATTCTACAAAGTGGTCTTTTTAGAGCTTTTGCAATAGAATTTGCTAAAGAAGTTTTACCAACACCTGGAGGTCCTACAAAACATAGTACCGTTCCTTTAGACTGAGAACTTTGAATATTTCTTTGCTCTAATAATTCTTTGACAGCAAAAAATTCTGAAATACGCTCTTTCGCTTTATATAAAGAATAATGATCTTTATTTAACTGTTCTTCAACATTTAAAACAGATATTTTTTCATTGGCATATTTTCCAAATGGAATTTCTAAAACTTGTTCAACATAAGTTTGTAATAAAGATGCATCAGGAGAATCATGTTGCATACGTGAAAGTTTTTCAAGTTGTGATTTAGTCTCTTTGTATCCATCTTTTGGCATATGAGCTTTAAGTTTTTTTAATTTCTTTTTATAAAGCTTTATTTCTTCGTCTTTTTTATTATCTGTACCCAGTTCTTTTTGGATAGCTTTTATTTGCTCTTTTAAAAAATAATCTTTGTGTGTTTTTTCAATTTTAGAATTAACTTTATTGGTAATATCTTTTTGAATTTTATAACTTTCAATCTCTTTTTTAATGGTTTCAATTAATTTTAATAATCTTTTTTCAACATTAACTTCACTAAAAAGTAAATAAGCATCTTCTTTTTTAACTCTTAATACTGAAGAGATTAAATCAGCAATTCTAATGGCATCAGAGTTTTCATCAATTGTTTTGATTAAATCAACTGGAAACTTATTATTCATTTTTGAAAGTTTTTTAACTTGCTCTCGTAAAACATCAATCACTGAGCTAATTTTATCTTCTTCATATGATTCTGTTTGTAAAATATCAACACCAGCAAATACTTTGTTTTCTTCATCAAAGTGCTGTATTTCACCTTTTGCAAGTCCTTGAAATAAAATTTTAATTTTTCCATCAGGTAAAGATACTTTACGCATGATGTTCCCCACAACACCAACATCATAAAAACCATCTTTTTCTCGAACGCCTTCAAATCCAGGTTTACTTACTGTGACAATAACAAGTTTGTTTTCGTCAATTGCCTTCTCTACTGCTTCTATATTACTTTCATCACTTAAAAAAAGTGGCGCAATCATAAAAGGGTATAAAAAAATATCATCCTCAACGATTAAAGGTATGTCTTGAGGGAAAGAGTCATAATTACTTAATTCCATATTATTTCCTTTTTGCAGTTAACACCTAATAAACAATACTATTTAAATAATATTGTTTTTATTAGGCATCGTATATATTATATTATTTTATTCAAAAATTGATCTGTACCAAGGTACTTTAATTGTTTCTATTTCTTCTGGATTATTCCAGCTTTTTTTCGATTTTTCTAAATATAATTTAGAAGCATTATCTTTACCAACTCTTTTATACAGCTCTGAAATCTCTTTATCAAAAGCGGCTTTTCCCATGTGTAATCTTGAACTAATATCACGTACCAAATGAATGTATGGTGAAGTTGGGAATTTTTTGATGAATTCTTCAATTTCTACAATTGTATCAGTAAATAGTTTTTGTTCTCGGTATTGGTAACCTATTGACAAAAAGTTCGCCTTAATTTTCATATATCGGACATAGTCAATATTTTTACTCAATCCAAATCTTTTGTTATATTCGTCAATGTAATAGTTTGCTAATTCATACTCTTCAACAACGATATGTGCATTTGCCAAAATTAATAAAGAAGTTGGTACTAAAGGTGAATTCTTATGTTCACTTTCTAAAGAAGTAAATGTATCATCTGCTTCTTCAATATAACCAATGGTTATTTCTTTTAACATTTTGTTATACCAATACAATGCTGGTTTGTTATATTCTTGTTCTTTTTGCTTATTGCTACAAGCAACAAAAATTAAACTCACTAAGATTAACAATACTAAATTTCTAACTGTTTTAAACATTTTCACAAACAATCCTTACAAATATAAAAAAAACATTTTAGCCAATCCTAGCTTAGGAATAATTTCATTATCAAAACCATTATATGTTTAAACTTGATTAGGTATAATGTTTATAATAAAATCTAGAAACATATAAAGGTTTAATAATGAAACTAACGCTAATTGGAAATGGTATCATGGCTCAATCATTGGCACGTGGATTGATCAGTAAATTTGAAGTTGAAGTTCTTGGACGTGATGAAAAAAAACTGAAAGCCATGCAAGAAAAAATTCCTAATATACATACAAGGTTACTTTCAGACAATGAAGATATTACAGATAAAATTATTATTTTTTGCGTAAAACCTTATGCTTTACAAAGCGTTTCTGTAAGGCTCCAAGGAAAGGCTTCTATTTTACTTTCTATTTTAGCAGGGACAAAACTTGAAACTTTAAAAAGACAAATCAAAGCAAACCATTACATTAGAATCATGCCAAATATAGCTGCCTCAGTTCAAAGATCAACTACCACAATTACAGGGGATAAAGAAGCAAAATCAATAGCAACTGAAATCTTTGATGAACTGGGTAAAACTATTTGGGTTAATACTGAAAACCAGTTGGACATAGCAACTGCAATTGCGGGAAGTGGACCTGCTTATTTAGCACTAATAGCTGAGAGTTTAGCTGATGGTGGAGTTAAAGCTGGTTTGGAGCGAAGTCATTGTGTATCTTTGGTACAAGGTTTATTTACAGGTGTGGCTGAACTTCTAGATACGGTACATCCATCAACCATTAAAGATGGAGTAATGAGTCCAGGAGGAACAACAGCTGCAGGATATGCTGTACTTGAAGAAGCTGGAGTTAGAAGTGCAATGATAAAAGCTGTTGAAGCTTCTTTTGCTAAAGCAATTGAATTAAGTGAAAAATAAATCCACATTAATTGAATTAAGTGAAAAATAGTTTTACACTATTTGAAACACTCTTAGCACTTACGGTTATCTCTATACTAATAGGAGGTTATTTAAAAACCTCCTATACTTCACCATCAACTGATTTAAACCTTATTAAAAATGCCTTAATATTAAATGATTCTCCTAATATAAAATTTTCAAACTTTGATCTATCTTATGAGCATACATCTGAACTTCAAGTAAAAATATTAAAGCAAGGAAGTAATCAGAGAATCTCCTATGAAAGCAGTAAAGTATTTCTAGAAAAACTACATATTTCTACACACGAAAAAAACTTAAGTTTTAAAGTATTTCCTTGAAAAAATCAGTCATATTGTTGGAGTTGATTATTTCAATAACAATATTATCTATAATTGCTATATACTCTTTACGATTTATTTCTGAGCTTTATCAATCAAATAGTCAAAACTTAACACTTTTAAACAATCAACTTGATTTTAAAAACACTCAGTTATTCATTGAAAATAAATTAAACAACTCAGTTAATATTGCAGTTTCAAAAGAATCTCTCTCTTTTTATGAAGTAGATATTAATAGTTTTAAAAGTAATTATTACAGCGGTTTTGCACTTTTAGAAAAAAGCTCAAAAGAATATGTATTTACACCCAATAGTATTATTAGTAAAATTGATTTATTTTTTATTTGGTTTGACAACACCCATATGTATGAAGTAGAACAACAAAATGAAAATGATAAAATATATTTCAAAAATAAAAGTAGTGAAAAAACTATTTTTGAACACTACAAACTTATCAAAGGAAAATCAAGTTTATATCTAAGAGAGAAAAATTTATATTTTAATCAAAATATCTTATTAGAAAATATAGAAACCTTTGAGGTCTCGTTTGTCAATAAACATATAAAAATAAACATATGTCAAAAATTTTGTGAAGAATGGGTAATTCAACAATGATTAGAAAAAAGTCCTTTGCCCTTCTAGTCACAATATTATTTTTAATAAGTTTTTCTTTTTTATCTTTATATATTTTAGAAATTAAAACTTTTCAAAGTGATACTCAAACAAAACAATATCAAACAATACAAGCACAATTTCATCTATCTTTTATAAAAGGTTTTATTACAAAACTAGATTTAAATCAAAATGATGAACCCTGTATCAATACAATCAATATTGAAAATGATCAATTTTATATCACAGCCAATCTATCCTATATCTCTTCTAAACAAGATTGCACACATTCTAGTAATCCCATTTTTGATAGTACTTATACCAATGGCGTTGCCATCATAGATATATATGTAGAATCAAGAAGTTCTATGTTTCATATAAAACTTCATGAAAGATTTCTAAAGAAGTTATAAAATAACCTTTAATACCTTTTTTGCCAATTCTAAAGCTTGACTTCTGTGAGAAAAAGCTTGTTTAGTTTCGTGAGGCAATTCTCCCAGAGTTTCTTTAAAACCATGGGGGATAAACATTGGGTCATAACCAAAGCCTTGATCTCCAGAAGTTTTATTAATAACATTTCCATGCATCCACCCATGAACCGTATAGGTTTCATTTTTATGTACTATTGCAATACACGCAGTATAATATGCAGGTGTTTTTTCAATACCTCTTTTGTTCAATTCATCAATGAGTTTATATAAGTTATCTTTATCACTGGCACCCTCACCTGCATATCGTGCGCTATAGATCCCAGGTTCATTGTTAATTGCGGGAACAGTTATACCACTGTCATCAGAAATAACAATGACATTTTCATCTTCTAATTTATCAAAAATAGTTTGCGCTTTTATGATTGCATTACCTTTAAAAGTATCCGCATCTTCTACAATTTCCATTTCTCCCAATATCTCACTAAATGCTATAACTTCGTCGTTGGGCAGAAGTTTTTTAAATTCTTTTATTTTACCTTTATTCCCTGTTGCTAAAACTATTCTCATATAAAAACCCTTAATCTTATTTTTCAATTGTACATGATACAATTCTTTTTTGTTATCAATTAATATTGATGCATATTTTAACAACTTTTAGGATTATTAATGATTAAATCAATTCTACCACTTAGTTCAATTATAGCGCTGCGTTTTCTAGGTCTTTTCTTAGTATTACCAGTTATTTCCGTTTATGCTGCAAACTTGGAAAGCTCAACTACATTTTTAGTTGGAATAGTTGTTGGGGGTTATGCCCTGACTCAGATGATATTTCAAGTGCCATTTGGAATGTTCAGTGACCGTATGGGAAGAAAGAAAACCATCGTTTTTGGTTTGGTTTTATTTGCCATAGGATCTGCAGTATGTGCAGTTTCAACTGATATTTACACGCTAGTTATTGGTAGATTCCTGCAAGGATCTGGTGCAATCGCTGCAGTTGTTACTGCGATGATTAGTGACATTGTAAAAGAAGAACAACGTCCAAAAGCAATGGCAACTATGGGAATGACAATAGCACTAAGTTTTGCATTATCCATGATTGCAGGACCTACACTAGGTGCTTACATTGGAATTGAATTTTTGTTTTGGATGACAGGGATTTTTGCTTTAATATCAATTGTTATATTATTTAAAGCTGTTCCAAACCCACCAAAAATCACTCATACTTATGAAACAAAAAGTAAGTTTTCAATTATACTTAGTGATTCAAACTTAATTAAAATGAACATCACTAACTTTTTACAAAAAGGTTTAATGACTTTTGCATTTATGATTATTCCAATGGTATTATTAAATAATTTTGATTGGGAATTAAAAGAGTTATACAAAGTTTATGCTCCCGCGATGATATTTGGAGTATTGGCAATGGCACCTGCAGCGATAATTGCTGAAAAACATGGTAAATTTAAAGAGATACTGATGGTAGGAATATTGTTATTCGCTGTTTCTTATTTAATCATAGGTACTAGCTCATCAGACACTTTCTTTGCTGTGGGTGTTGTTGTGTTCTTTATTGGATTTAATATGCATGAACCAATTATGCAATCTTTAGCGACTAAATATGCAAAAGTTCATCAAAGAGGTGTAGTACTTGGTATTTTTAATTCATTTGGTTATTTAGGTACTTTTCTAGGAGGTATTCTAGGAGGGCTATTTTTCCAAAATGTGACACTACAAACAATAGTAATTGTGATTGCTGTAGTTTGTTTTCTTTGGATAGTTTTAATATACACAATGCCAAATCCAATGAAGAAAAAACTTTTATATATTCCTTTAGTTGACCAGCAAAGACAAAAAGCTCAAGACTTACATAATATTGATGCTGTTGATGAATGGTACATCAACGAAAATGAAAATCTTCTAATTGTTAAATATGACGCAACTGTCACAAATGAAAGTGAAATTCAAGACATATTAAAATAATTTTAGAGTATAATATAACTATCTTTTAGAAAAGGTAGTTATATTGTGAAAATTCTATTTATATCTATCATCACACTTTTTACAGTACTTCTAACCTACCCACGAGCAAAAGCCACATTTAATATATCCAATAAAGATTTAATAACATTTAACAAAAAATATGGAGATAAAGCCCAAAAAAGAGTTCTTATTTGGGATAAGTTAATTGAATCAACAAAAGGTAAAAAAACACTTGTCAAATTAAAAATAGTCAACGATTTTTTTAATAAGTTACCCTATAGATTAGACAAAAAACATTGGGGTAAAAAAGATTACTGGGCAACACCTTTTGAATTTATGGGCACAGGTGCGGGGGATTGTGAAGATTATGCAATTGCAAAATATTATACTCTCAGAAAATTGGGAATTCCCGAAAATAAACTCAGAATCACCTATGTTAAATACCTCAAAAAAAGAAGTAAATACGAACAGGCACATATGGTTCTTACTTATTATCACAAAGCAAATTCAACACCAGTTGTCTTAGACAATATTAATAAAAAATTAAAATTAGCGTCAAAAAGAACAGACTTAAAACCTATTTATAGCTTTAATGCACAGGGACTGTGGAAAGCAAAAAATAAAGGGAAAAGTTCTCAAAGAGTAGGAAAAAACAATCTAAAATCATGGAAAAATTTAGTTTCTAGAATTTAAAAAAAAGGATTTAAAAATGTCATTATCAAAACAGCTCTATATCATCATATCATTAATATTTTTTATGATTTTTGCTGGAAATTTTCTAATCAGTGTGAAAAATACTAAAGAGTATTTGGAGAGTGAATCAGTAACAAAAGCACAAGATACCGCGACATCTTTAGGGATGACACTAAAAGCTTTACTTAAAAATAAAAAAGATCCAGAAATAGAGTCTATTTTAAGAGCCATTGGAAATAGAGGTTTTTATAAAGAAATACGATTAGAGGATACTGCTTTTACTTTTTTAGATTCTGAAATTATTGAAAGTAGTAAAAACTTATCCCAAGATATATTATGGAAAATAAATGAAGTATCTGTGGATATCAAATATGGTTCAATTCAATTAGAAAACGATGATGATGACTTTGGAAATGAACTGTTAGAGTTGGAAAATGACGAAGTAAATCTTGCCTCTAACAATAATGATGATGAGAAAAATAATGTTTATACTTTTGTTCCATCTAAAGAATATCTTAATGGGGGAATGATTCCTATTAAGTTCTCAGCATCCTATGAAGATCAACTAATAAACTCAATCGCCAATCTGGATTTAAACAAAGTATTGGTCAACATATCTAGAGATGTAAAGTTTGAGAGTGTTCCTCAATGGTTTATTGATAGCCTACCGATGGAAATGCCTGAGAAAAAAAGTGAAATCAGTGATGGGTGGAAAACAACAGCAACAATTTATGTGAGCGCAAATCCAGGTGAAGCTTATGCAAAATTGTATGAACAAGCCGAAGGTGCAATTTATTATGCTTTTGTTGCCTTTGTAATTTCAATAGTACTTTTAATTATCTTTTTAAGACTAATATTGCAGCCTTTAGACAGTATTGAAAGTTTAGCGGTAAGTATTGCACAAGGTAAATTTGAAACCATCAAAAAACTTCCTTGGACAACAGAAATAAGAAATGTGGCAATTGCAATGAATGATATGTCCACAAAAATTGAAGGTGTTATGACCAAGCTTAATAAAAACCTTGAAAACATGACTCAAAAGCTCTCAATTGATGGACTTACAGGGCTTAGTTTAAAACAAACTTTCGAAACAGATATGAAAAAAATGTTCATGTCAAATGCAAGTGGATATGTTTTAACAGTAAAAATCGATGATTTGGGTTCTTTTGCAAAAACCAATAGTTCAAAAGAAGTAAATGGTTTTATCAAATCTTTTGCAAGTATCCTTAAAGAAAGTAATTTAAATACTGAAGGAGAAATAGAAGCGTATAGATTTTATGGTTCAGAATTTGCCATCATTGCTAAAGGTTTAACTTATCAAAAAACTCAAGAATTGACACTAAAAATAAATGAAGAGTTTGAGAAGTTGTCTAAAAAAATCAATAAATCAGATATTGCACATATTGGCGCAACACCATTTAATCCAATAGGAACAACCCCTGAAATGTTAGATTCAGCCAATGAAGCTTATCAAACAGCCAAACAAATTGGACCCAATGAAGTACATATTAGAGATGAAAATGACTTGGCAAGAGATATGGACGCATGGAAACAATTGATTTTTGATATTATTGATAATGGAAAATTCACAGTTAGTTTTATTGGAGATGCTTTACGATTAAATGGAGAAGATGAAGGTAAACTGCTAATGCAAGAAGCTTTCACTTGTGCAAATGATAAAGATGACAAACAAATTCCAATTGGTACCTTTGTCTCTATTGCAGAAAAATATAATAAGGTTATTGATTTTGATAAAGCTGTAGTAGAAAAAGTAATTAATCATATGAATACCAATAATATAAGCCATGATATTTCTATTAACTTATCATTAGATTCTATTAAAGATGCTTCTTTTATTAACTGGGTAAAAACGATTATTAATAGAAATCAAAGTATCGCTTCACAATTGATTTTTAGTATTACTGCTTATGGAGTTGCGAAAGATGTGGAACAATTTAGACAATTTGCCAATGAGATTCACAATGTGGGGGCAAAAATAATTATCAAAAGATTTGAAACAAAATTCATTCCTTTAGATAATATCAAAGGTTTCAACTTAGACTATATTAGACTCGCACGTGATTATACCAATGATATCAGTCAAGATGCCAGTAAAGAAGGTTTTGTTGAAGCACTCCAAGAATTGTCATCTCTGTTAAATATAAAAGTATTTGCAGAAAATATCAAAAGTGATGATGACTATGAATACGTTAAAAGATTAAATCTATATGGAGCAAGTAGATAAGATTACCCATTGTACAACTGAGGGGATAAGTATAATTTACATGCTTACTCCTCATTTGTTAATATAACATTAATATCAGTTGAGTAATATTTTACATAAGGATCAAAATGTTTGAACGGATGTTAAAGTTTTTTGTAAATAACTCAAGATTAAATTATACGCTTTTTTTACTCATATTTATTGCTGGTATCTACTCCTATAATAAAATTCCCAAAGAAATTTTTCCTAACTTTGAACTTGATATGATATCTATATCGGGTAATTATTCTGGTGCAAGTGTTGATATTTTGGACAAAATGATTGTACGAGAAATTGAAGATGAGTTGAAATCCGTAGATGGAATTGATTCTATTTCATCTGTCATTAATCCTGGCAAGTTTTCTATTTATATAGAACTTGAAAAAGGAGAAAGCCGTTTTGAAATGACAAAAAAAGTTGAGGATGTTGTCAACTATACCAAAAGTAATCTACCCAGTGACATGGATGATCCAATTGTTACTGCTTTAGAAGTACGAAGACGGTTGGCTGAAGTTTCAATTTCTTCCTCCATTTTGAGTCTGGATCAGTTAAAAGATGAGGCCGATTTATTAAAAAGCAAATTGCTCTCCATTAATGACCTAGCAGAGGTGAGTATATACGGTGCATCAGATAAACTTTATAAAATATATTTAAATGAGAAAAAAATTGAAGCTTATGGATTAGATAAAAGTGCTATCTTTGAAAAAATAAAATCACTCTCATTTATTTTTCCCATTGGTCAAATAAAAGATCCACAAAAAAACTTCTATCTCTCTACTTATAATGGCGCAAAAACACAAGATGAGTTAGCCAATACCTTAATCAAAATTAACAATACCTCTATCTATCTAAAAGACATAGCTACTGTATCAAAAAGATTTGAAGAATCCTCCACATTATTTAGTTTAAATGGTGAAAATGCAGTTAATTTTTCACTGAAACAAAATGAAATTGGAAATGCAATTTTAATTGTCAAAGATGTTGAAGCGTTAATTATAAAATTGCAAAAAGAAAATAAAAATATAACCTATACCCTAAGAAGAAATGAATCTGAGAAAATAAAAGATAGATTAAATATCGTCATATCAAATATTTTATTTGGTGTCATTATGATCACAATTTTAGTTGCCATATTAATAAATATTCGAATGGCAATAATAATTGCTATTGGAATACCAACTGCATTTGTTATGGGGGTTATCTATCTTTATATGTGGGGATACACTATTAATATGATTTCGCTGGTAGGTGTGTTAATAGCACTTGGAATCATTGTTGATGATGCTATAGTTGTGAGTGAAAATATACAACAACATATAGAAGAAGGGCTTCCCCCTAAAGAAGCAGCCGTTGTAGCAACTAAAGAAATGGCAAAACCAATTACTATTGCTTCTATTACCACTTTATTTGCTTTTATTC
>MAAG01000099.1 GCA_002163065.1 Arcobacter sp. 31_11_sub10_T18 | reverse complement strand
GCATGGGAAAGCATTACTTTTATATTTAATCTTAAATTATTGGTTTTTAAATGTTGCAAGGGATAGTTAAATTCACTTGTAGAGTAGTGAATTTTGTTTATATCAAGGCGAGAGTTTGAATTCATAAGGAGCACACAACAAGTGTGTGACGCATGAATTCATACTCTCAACGCAGAGAGAAGCTAAAAGGCACTGCTATACAAGTGAATTTTTAAGTTTTCTTACTTCATCTTCTATGCTATCTTGTCTCATAAAGTGCTCACCTATTAAAAACGCATCAGCACCTATTGCACTTAGTCTTTTAATAGTTTCTACATCACTCACACCTGATTCTGCTACGATGATTTTTCCGTTTGGAATCATTGGAATAAGTTTGTCACAAAGTTCCATATCCATTTCAAATGTATCTAGGTTTCTGTGATTAATACCAATGATATTTGCGCCACATTTCATAGCTTTTGTTAGGTCTTCTTTATCATGAATCTCTACAAGAACTTCAAGTCCTAGATGTAAAGCATATTCATATAATTCTTTTAATTCTTTTGTACCCAAAGCTTTTGCAATAAGTAAAATAAAATCTGCACCATAAACCAAAGCTTCTACGATTTGATATTTATCAACGATAAAATCTTTTCTTAAAAGTGGTGTTGGTACATATCTTCTTATTTGTGTTAGGTATTCTAAATTACCTTGAAAATAATGAGGTTCAGTTAACACTGAAATTGCATTTGCTCCACTATTACTATAAGCTTGCGCAATTTTAAGCGGATCAAAATCTTCTTTGATTATTCCCTTACTTGGGCTTGCTTTTTTTACTTCAGCTATAATTCTTACTGGTTCTTCTTTTGTAGAAGTTAAAAATGATTTTACATCTCTTGGTGGATATGGGTTTGAAGCCAAACTTCTTCCCAACCAATCTAATGAATACTCTTTTTTTCTTTTTTCTAAATCTTCTTTTGTTCGCTCTATTATCTCATCTAAAATCATTATTTACCGCACTCCTTAATTTTGTTCCAATGGTCTTTTATTTCTTCGTCATTTAATCCTATAGCATCAACAACTTTTTTCATGTGTGTATATGCTACTTCACAATTGTTCAGTTTGTATTCTCCCCAAGCAAGAGAGTCTATATAAGCAACATTATTTGGTGCTTTTTCTAAAGCTTTATTTACATATATCAAACCCTTTTTGACATCTATATCAAAATCAATTAAGATATATCCTAAATAGTTTTGATAGATATGATTGTTTAATACAGTTAAAACTTCTTCAAATTTTTTAATCACACTTGGTATTACTTTTCTTTTGTCTTTTGCACTTTCAAATTCAAGCACAGCAACTTGAGCCAGTAAATCTATATTTCCAGATTGTTTATAGATGTTCATAATCACCATCAAAGCTTTGTCAATCTGTCTTGTTTTTTTATATAATGCCAACAACCTTTGTAAACTGTTATTTTCTTTTTCCAAAAACTTGATAGCCAGTTTAATATCTTTTTTTTCTAAGTAAGAAACCAGTATCTCACTTGTTTTCTCCATCGATGTAGTGTTCTCATCATCTTTGTATTTATAATAAATTCTTTTTAAAATAGAAATAATTCCATCTAAATTTTTTTGTTCTTGATAAATTGACAATAATTTATAATTGATAACCAACTCATCTCCATATAATCGGATATGTGTTTCTAAATATGACAGAGCTTTTTCTTTTTGATCTAAATACACATATAAAATGTTGACTAAATTTAAGAGTGTTTTAGATTTAAAATTAGTGACATATGAACTTTCAAAATACTCTACAGATTTTTTATAATTTTTTTGTTGATAATAAATATTTGCTATGAGTTCATAGTTATTTGAACTATTGTTTTTTTCTAATAATTTCAATGCATTAGTAAGTGCCAAATCATATTGTTTTAAATTAATCAGAGATACCACATAAATACGCATAATATTTTCATATTCACTTGAAGTTTCGTTAGTGATATTTTCTTTTGCCAATTGTAATGACTGGTTATATTTTTTCTGCTCTAATAATAAATTTAAAGCTCTGGTTAAATAAATATATCTATTGGTTTTGTAGAAGAGTTCCAAATATAGGGTTACACTTTTATCTAGAAACCTTTTTCGTTCATACTCTAAAGCATAAACAATAAGTTGATCTTCATTTTCAAGTATTTTTTCATCAATACCTATTTTTTGTTGTTTAGTTGCGGCACACCCTACAAAAAGAAAAGTTGTTAAAATTATTAATAAATGTTTTTTATAGCTGGACACTCTTCATATACCTCTTTTTCATTTTCTTTAAAATAATCCCAAAAGGGAAACGTTCTACATTGTTTTGGTCGTGCCTCATAAATTGTACACTGTCGTAATGAAGTATCAAAAAATTTACAGGCAAAATTGTTATGGGACAATTTTGTCTCTTTTATACTAAACTTGTACCCTACTTTTCGTAAGTGGTCTTTTTTTAAATCATCAACACTTATTTTTAACAACTTACTTAAGTTTTGCATTTCCACAAGATTTATCCAAATATATCCTGATTCGCCAATACAACAATTACCTTTACAATTAGAACACTCACTGGCATCAAAAGCGTAATTAAACCCTTCTTTTGTACTAAACTTAGTCATATTTCTACTTTTATACTATGCGTCGAAGTTTTTTTATAAATCTCTTCGACCTTTTTTGTAAAATTTTCATTTTCAAAGACAATTAAAGGTGGTAAAACCTTCGTCATAGACTTTGAATTTTTTCGTGCATATACTAAAATCAAAGTAGCATCTTTGTTTATACTTGGATACACAAACTGCATTGCTTCGATATTAAATCTATATTTATTTAACATATAAATAATATCATTTATCTGCTTAACATCATAACAAAAAAAGAATTTTCCATTTCTGCTTAAAATATTATAAGTTTTTTTAATAAACGTTTCTAAAGGTAATGAATCATTATATCTGGCTATCTTGATGTTTTCATTCATGGACTTCACTACACTACCATGATAAAAAGGTGGGTTAGAGACGCAATAATCAAATGTCTTATCAAACTTGCAGTCATTGAAATCTTCAGTATAAATGTTGTTTTTTATTTGATTGTTTTTTGAATTCAAATTAGTTAATTTTTGAAA
>MAAG01000171.1:497-18237 GCA_002163065.1 Arcobacter sp. 31_11_sub10_T18 | reverse complement strand
TACTAATATTGCTCCAGGTGAACTATATACATCTTTAGAGAGAGGAACAATTGATGCTCTTGAATGGGTTGGCCCTGGAATGGACATCAAAATGGGATTTCATAAAGTTGCTCCATACTATTACACAGGATGGCACGAACCAGGTACAGATTTACAGTACTTAGTAAATGAAAAGAAATTCAACAAGTTACCTAAAGATTTACAAGAGATTTTAATGTCAGCTATTAAATTAACTGCATATGATAACTATGTTCAAAATTATGCAATGAGTGCTGAAGCTTGGTCAAAAATTGAAAAAGATTACCCAAATATCAAAATCAAAACTATGCCAAAATCAGTAATCAAAGCGTTACAAGAAACAAATGCAAGACTAATTATTGAAAAAACAAAAGGTCAACCATTGTTAAAAGAGATTTTAGACTCACAAGCTGCCTTCCAAAAGAAAGCTAGAGCTTGGACTAAAATGTCTGACTTTAAATACTTACAAGATAATATTGAATAGTATTATCAAATCCCCCTTTTTATGGGGGATTTACCTTCCCTAACTCTATCCCAAAAACTTAAAATTTGTAATCAAAATGGTGCTAACATAGATATATTTCTTAACTTCTATAAACTTAATGTCACAAAAATATCATTAATATCTCATACCAGTTTGTTACAATTAAAGAATCAAAAAGACAAAAAATTGTACTCTTGTCTTATACTTACTAACAACGTAAAAGGAACTTCATGTTACTAAAACTTGAACGCGGGTTTGATAAATTCGCGAATTTTATCGGAATTATTACTGCCATTGCAATGGTATTGATGATTTTAAATGTATTTTATGACGTCGTCATGAGATATTTTTTTAGAAGTGGAAGCATTGCCATGCAAGAAATGGAATGGCATTTGTTTTCAGTGATTATCTTACTGGGTGTTGCGTATACTCTTAAAGAAGATGGACACGTTAGAGTTGACCTTATCTATGATAGGTTGACAAGCAAGAAAAAAGCAATGATAAATATGCTTGGAGCAATGATTTTCATTTTACCTTTTTCACTTCTTGTTGGAATTAGTTCAATTGATAATGCTGTAGAAGCGTATCAATCGATGGAAATTAGTGGCGATCCAGGGGGGTTACATTATCGCTGGATTGTAAAGGCAATGATTCCTCTTTCATTTTTATTGCTTATTATCACAAATTTTGGGTTTTTTCTTAAAAATCTAAATGTATATAATGGTTTACACCCTATGCAACACTCAGGCTTAGAAGCTGAGATCGATGAGTTAAAACAAGAAATGCAAGAACACAAACATCATGTGATTGATATTGATGAAAAGGGAGATTCAAAATGATTGGTATAATAATGTTTTTTGCAGCATTGTTTATGCTGTTAGTTGGATTCCCTGTTGCCTTTACTTTTGCCGCAGTTTCAGTGTTTTTTGGTCTGGTTGCTGGAATTGTTGAAATTCATTCAATGGGTGGATTTGATACCAGTTTTATGGCTGGGTTGGCTGAAGGATTAAGTGAAGGTGTTGCTATGTTTGATTTCATGCCTTTTAGAATCTTTGCTATTCAACAAAACACAATTTTGATGGCCATTCCTATGTTTATTTTTATGGGTATTGTTTTACAAAAAACAGGACTTGCGGAGAGACTATTAGAGTCTATGGGATTTTTGTTTGGAGAAATCAGAGGTGGAATTGCAATCTCAACTGTTTTGGTTGGTTCACTGCTAGCAGCATCAACTGGTGTTGTTGGTGCTTCAGTTGTTGCAATGGGAGTTATATCACTTCCAGTTATGTTAAAGTACAAATATAAAACTGAGCTTGCTACTGGAACTATTTGTGCTTCTGGAACTCTTGGACAAATCATTCCTCCTTCTATTGTATTAATTATCTTAGGAGATGTTTTTCAAGTTCCTGTTGGAGATTTATTTAAATCCGCTGTTTGGCCAGGACTTATGTTGGTTGGTGCGTATATTTTATACATCTTAATTGTTGCATACTTTAATCCTACAATGGCTCCTGCTATTCCTTCAGATCCTAGCCGAGGTTCAAAGAAGAAACAAGTATTTAGAGCTTTAATTGATATTATTCCTTCATTAACACTAATCTTATTGGTATTAGGATCAATTTTTGCGGGAGTTGCTACACCAACTGAATCATCAGCTGTTGGATGTTTGGGTGCAATTGGTCTTGCCCTTATTTATAAAACTTTTGAAATCAAAATGGTGAAAGACGCAGCATTAGAATCAGTTAAAATTACTTCTATGGTATTTGGTATTTTAATTGGTGCAACTGCTTTCTCTATGGTATTTTCATACACAGGTGGAGAAGAAATTGTTGAACACTTTTTGACAAATTTACCTGGTGATGAAAAATGGGGATTCATTATTTTCACAATGCTGGCTATTTTAGTACTTGGATTTTTTATTGATTTTGTTGAAATTTCATATATCATTGTTCCAATATTAATACCTATTTCTGAGGCTTTAGGGATTAATCCAGTATGGTTTGCGATTCTTATTGCTATGAACTTACAAACATCATTTTTAACACCTCCTTTTGGGTTTGCTTTGTTTTATCTCAAAGGGGTTGCTCCTGCTGCTGTTAAAACCATGCAAATTTATAAAGGGGTCATGCCTTTTATTGCAATACAAATCATTGTATTGGGTATCGTTGCTTTTTATCCAGAGTTTTTTGGAATGTCTTCATTCCTAGAATAAACTCAATAAGATGAGAATAAAAGGCACAGCCTTTTATTCTCATCTCTTTTTTACTATTATCATACCTATATCATATATTTTTTATAGAATAATTTATTATCAACTCTATACATATATTTTAAAGGGAGACCACAATGAAAAAATTAATCCAAATCAGTGCCAATATTCAAAGTTTAATTTTTAAAACTTGTGATCGAAGATCTTTTTTTATTGATGTGGCAAATGACAAAATATATACCATTCCTAGACGAGAATAACAGTACTCCTATAATTTAAACAAAAAAATTAAAAGGATACTACCATGTTACAAGGAAACTATAAAAAGTTTTATACTGAGATAGTTAATACTATTTCAAAAAAATTCATACATACAGATAAAATACATACGTTAACATACGGAACGGATGCCTCATTTTATAGGTTAATTCCAAAGATAGTCATCAATGCCCAAAACCCATCACAAGTTCAGCGTATTTTAGAACTGGCTTCAAAACTAAATCTGGCTGTTACTTTTAGAGCTGCAGGAACTTCCCTCTCTGGTCAAGCCATTTCAGATTCTATTTTAGTGGTAACTGCTCGAACTTGGAATAAAGCCAGCGTGTCTTCTGATAAGTCAATGATTACATTAGAACCTGCAATAACTGGTGCTCAAGCCAATAGTATTTTAGCTCCCTTTGGAAAAAAAATAGGTCCAGATCCAGCTTCTATAAATGCAGCTATGATTGGTGGAATTGCAGCTAATAATGCAAGTGGAATGTGTTGTGGGGTGGCACAAAACTCCTATAAAACACTAAAAAGTATGCAAATAATTTTTCATGATGGAAGTTTTTTAGATACCTCATGTGAAAAAAGTAAAGAAGTATTTTTAAATACACATAAAGATTTTATGAGTGAATTAGACTCTTATTCCAAAGAGGTTAAAAACGACAAGGTTTTAAGTGCGAAAATAGCAAAAAAATTTAAAATTAAAAATACTTGCGGATATAGTTTAAATGCTTTGATTGATTTTGATGATGTATTTGAAGTTTTGCAGCATCTCATTATTGGAAGTGAAGGAACACTGGGCTTTATTAAAGAAATTACATATTATACCGTTGAAGATCATGCTTTTAAAGCAAGTGCATTGGTGTTTTTTAAAGATACAAGAGAAGCCTGCATGGCAGTTGAAAAACTTAAATTATCCAATAATGTCAAAGTAGATGCAGTTGAACTTATGGATAGAACCGCACTAAAAAGTGTTGAAAACGAAGAGGGTATGCCCCCTTCTCTAAAAAGCTTAGGAAAAGATGTTTGTACCCTTTTAATAGAAACCAGAGCAACTTCTCAATTATCATTAGATGAGCAGACAAAAGCAATCATTGAGCTTCTAAAAGATAGTGAAACAGAACATGAAATTGAGTTTACTGATAAGGTTAGTGAATATTCCTTATTTTGGAAAATAAGAAAAGGACTTTTTCCTGCAGTTGGAGCTATCCGAGAATTAGGTACTACTGTTATCATTGAAGATGTGGCTTTTCCAATTGAAGATTTAGCAGAGGGTACTTTAAAACTACAGAAGTTATTTTTAAAACATGGATATGACAAAGCACTTATTTTTGGACATGCATTAGAGGGCAATTTACATTTTGTGTTTACTCAAGACTTTAGCTCATCTTCTGAAGTAAAAAGATATGAAGACTTCATGGATGATGTGACACAACTAGTTGCAGTTGAATATGAAGGAAGTTTAAAAGCTGAACATGGAACGGGAAGAAATATGGCCCCTTTTGTAGAATTAGAGTGGGGTGCTGATGCTTATGTTATGATGAAAAAGATTAAAAAACTTTTTGATCCTAAAGGTATTTTAAATCCTGGAGTAATTATCAATGATGATGCCCAAGCGCATGTTCAAAACTTAAAACCACTTCCTTCAACGAACCCACTTGTGGATACCTGTATTGAGTGTGGTTTTTGTGAACCTGTATGTCCTTCAAATGTAATTACTTTTACTCCAAGACACAGAATTGTAGCAAGCAGAGAAATTTCACGATTAAAAAATGAAGGGAAGGACCTTGAAGCTCAAGACTTAGAAAATGCATATCAATATGATGGGTTAGATACTTGTGCCACGTGTTCTTTATGTTCAACTGTATGCCCAGTGGGTATTGATACAGGGAGTCTAACCAAATATTTACGAGCTGAGAAAATAAGTGTGGGACAAACTAAAACTGCAGATTTTGTAGTGAATAATTTTTCAAGAGTATTAAAAGGAATGAAGTTTGGTCTTAAAGTTTCAACTTTAACTCATAGTCTAATTGGTACAGGTGTTATGAAAAGTTTGACTTCGGGATTAAGATCTGTGTCTATGAATAAAGTTCCAAAGTGGTCACCTACTTTGCCTAAACCTATTTCTATTAATACCAAAATAGCTACGAAAAAAAGTGAACATAAAGTTGTTTATTTCCCTTCCTGTATTAATAGAACCATGGGACAATCAAAAGGTGATTCTGAGCAAGAAATATTGTTTAACCTTACAATTTCACTATTAGAAAAAGCTGGCTATGAAGTCATTATTCCAGAGCTTGTTGAAGATTTATGTTGTGGTATGCCTTTTTCAAGTAAAGGATATATTGCCCAAGGGCAGAAAAAATCATCTCAATTGGAACGAAGTTTAACAATTGCAAGCAATGATGGAGCATATCCTATTTTATGTGATACAAGTCCTTGTACTAAAAAAATGGTAGATAGTTTTGAAGGGGATTTAAAAATATATGAACCCATAGAATTTACTTTGGAATTTTTAATGAATAAACTAGAAATCAAAAAAGTCAATGAACCTATTTTGATTCACTCAACGTGTAGTTCTGTTAAGATGGGTTTACATAATAAATTTGTGCAATTGGCAAATATGTGTTCAGAGGAAGTGATTGTTCCTCCTGATGTTAACTGTTGTGGATTTGCAGGAGATAGAGGTTTTGATTTTCCTGAGTTAAATGAATCTGCTTTACGAAATATCAAACAAGCAATACCTTCAAATGCAAAGCTGGCTTTTTCAACCAGTAAAACTTGTGAAATTGGATTAAGTGAACACAGTGGTTTGGATTATAACTCAATTTTATACCTTGTAGATAAATGTAGCTCTTAGATGTTTTTACAAGGGTAGAGCTGAGAGAGAGTTTATAAAGTTATTATAAACTCTGCTCCTTTATAATTTTTGTCTAGATGTTTAAATTCAACATTCTGAACCAGTATCTCCCCTTTTATACTTTCAACTATAATTTGTCTGACCATATATAATCCCAAGCCTGTTCCTTGTTGTTTGTCTTTTGTTGTAAAGTAGGGTTCGAACACTCTATTGATGATATTTTCAGGAATGCCACCTGCATTATCTTTGATGGATAAATATACGTTATTTTTATCTTTATATGATTTTATAAAGATGAGTTTTTCTTCAATATTTTTTTCATTTAATACATCTTTTGCATTATTTATAATATTAATAAATGCCTGAGTAAGCTCATTTTCAAAGGTATTAAGTTCAATTCTTGAATTGATATCAAGGACAAGGTTAATGTGGTTGATCTTAAACGTACCACTTAAAATACCTAGGTTTTTATCAATATGCTCTTTTAAGGAAAATGTCTGTTTTTTCTTATCATCTTTAATAAAACTACTAAAATCATCAATGGTTTTAGATAAATAATTTGCATTTTTGACAATGGCATCCATTGAGTCATAAAAAAGTGTATCGGTTAAAATATCCATTTCTTTTTGTACTTTTACACCACTGGCAGCAGTTGAAACAACAGAAAGTGGTTGTCTCCATTGGTGCGCAATGTTTGCCATCATTTCACCCAAGGCTACCATTTTGGCATTTTCTGTAATGACTCTTTCTTTTTGTTTTAACTGGGTTAAATCTAACATGGCAGAGATTCTGATCTTTTTGTTCTTTCGATAAAAACTATGCCCTCGAATTAATACTGGTAAGATTGAACCATCTTGTTTTAATGCATTTACTTCATAAGGTTCTGAGTTATCTTGTTGTAAGTTGAGTTTAACAAGGTCGTGATGTTTAGAGTCAATAACTTCCAAAGCATGTAATCCAATTATTTCTTTTTTATTTGTATAACCCAATAGTTTTACAGCTTCTGTATTACACTCAATACACGTGCCATTGTCTAAAATAAACATCGCTTCCATGGTTGAGTTGATTAACTGTTCAAATTCGTTTACTGCTTCTCGAAGGGCGAGGTTTTGTTTTTTTAGTATAAATTGTCGATAAAGAAAAAAAGCAATTAAAAATAAAGTAAAAATAACAACTTTCCAAACAATTGAGTAATCAAATGCTTTCTCATACTGCACCGCTACCCATTTATTTAGAATGACTTGATGATCAACCACTGTTAAATTATCAATTGCTTTATTAAAAATTGAATTTAATAAGGGTGCATTTTTTGTGGTTGCAATTCCGATAGTAAATTGTTCCTCAAGTTTTCCCGCAATTTTTAGATTACCAAAATATTCTGTTTGTAGTGTGTGACCAACTACTGTTAACGCGTCAATAAAACCATATATCTCTCCTGAGCTAACCTTTTTTATACCTTCGTTGATAGAGTCAACCTCGACTAACTTTATATTTGGATAATTTTGTTTTAAAAACTCACTATAAAAATAGTCCTTTTCAACTCCGAGTTTATACTCTAGCACATCGTTGATACTTGAAACAAAAGGTTTATCCGCTGTTGTGGCAATAACCAAGGGTAGCTTTAGATAAGGAGTTGTAAAATTTAAATAAGCAGAGCGTTCTTTTGAGTGCGCTGCAAGAGATATGATGTCACACTTTCCATCTTTTGCGTATTGTAAGGTTTGCGTCCACGTTTGTGTGGGAACAAGTTTAATTGGAATGGGAATAAGTTTTTTAAATATTTCAAAATAGTCAAATGACATTCCTATATGTTTGTTATTTTGAATTCGTTCATATGGATACCAATCAGGGTCTATACACATTGTTATGACATCTTTTGATTCTAAAAATTCCAATTCTTCTTTAGTGAAATTAATATTTTTATTGGTTACACCTATCCATTTTTTATTTAATGAAATTCTCTCTTCACTTGAAAGGTTTTGCATTGTAATATTAAGAATATCTGCAAATATCTTCCAGTCTTTTCGCACACCTATATGTAATTGAGGTTTATAACCTGGAAGCTTCGCTTGCCCTACAATTTTTAGGTTATTTAATAAATGTTTTTGCTTTAAGTAGTTAATGGTTAAATAAGCATCAATGGTTGCATCTGCTTCACCAAAAGCAACTGCTTTTAATTTGGCTAAAGGAGAATCATACTCCTTAAAGTTTATGTTTGGAAAGTTCTCTTTTAATATTCTTGTACTGTTCCAACCTTTTGCAACGGATAATGTTTTCCCATCTAAATCCTTGAGGTTTTGTATATCTTTATTATTATCATTGGTGACAATGGAGAAGTCATTATTGAATAAAACATCTGTAAAATGTAAGAATTCTTTTCTTTTTTCATTAATTGATAATGGGTGAATTAGGTCAATTTCTTTGTTTTTGATTTTATCAACGAGCTTGGTCCACTTGTCCACTTTAAACTCAAATGTGAGACCTGTTTTTTTCGCTAAAAGTTTTAAGTAATCAATACTATAACCTTTTGCAATACCATTTTCATTGTAGTCATAGGGTGCCCAATTGTACTCATTTGATACTTTAATAATTGGATTATTTTTAATAAATTCTATTTGTTCAGTAGAGAAGTGTTTTTTTTGAAATTGAAGTGTAGATTCATTGGCCATTAAAATGTTAAAAAAAAGAAAAAAGTATATTAAATAACGCATTGTTTTATCCTAAAGATTGATGTAGATAATAACATGAGTAAAGTTAATCCTGTATATTTTATCTTCAATATATGACAAAATTATTGTTTTACTATTATTATGATAAAATGTCCGCTTTATTAAAGGATATAGATGAAAAAGATATTAATAGCATTTATGATGACCGTTGGAATTTTGAGTGCAGGCTTAGTTGATGGTATTGCTTTAGTTGTAAATGATGAACCAATTACATTGTATGATATTGATCAAAAGATGCTTGAATCTAATTTGAGTAAAAAAGATGCTGTTTCATTATTAATTGATGAATTATTGTATGAACAAGAGTTGAGAAAGTACAATATAGAAGTGGATATCTTTGATGTAAATAATTTTATAGAAAAAATTGCAGCAAGAAATAAAATGGATTTGTATCAATTCAAATCAATTATCAAACAAAAATACAAAGATTTTGCACGATACGAAAATAAAATAAAAAAAGATATTTCTAGACAAAAGTTAATCTCTAAAGTTTTAAGAGGAAATTTAAAAAAACCAACAGATACAGATTTACAAATTTATTATGACAATAATTTAAAACGTTTTTCAAATGCAGCAAAATTTCATGTTGTACAATATGTAACTAAAAATAAAAGAGCTTTATTGGCAATTAAAAAAACACCAATGGCAAACTTTCAAGAGGTTCAAAAAACCAATGTTGTATTTGAACAAAGTTCATTGCAACCAAAAATTAAGTATTTATTAAACAGTACAGATGAAAGAGATTTTTCTCCAATTTTTACGGCAAATAGCAATTTTGTGATGTTATATGTAAGTAAAAAAGAAGATGTTGCAGTTACAAAATTTGAAGATGTTAAAGATAATATCTTACAAATTTTATATGATGAAAATCAAAAAAGATACTTACAAGATTTTTTTGAAAAGTTAAAATTAAGTGCAGATATAAAAGCCGTAAGATAATAGTGATAAGAGAAAAGGAAATAAATGTTTGAAGTAGTTATAGGATTAGAAGTACATGTTCAGTTAAATACACAAAGTAAACTATTTTGTTCGTGTGCAACAAGTTTTGGTGAGGCACCAAATACAAATGTATGTCCCACATGTTTGGGATTACCAGGAGCACTTCCTGTATTAAATAAAGAAGCCGTTCATAAAGCAATTCAATTAGGAACAGCTTTAAATGCCCCAATCAATCAAAACTCAATTTTTAATAGAAAAAACTATTTCTACCCAGATTTACCAAATGGATATCAAATTTCTCAGTTTGAAGTTCCTGTTGTTGGCCTTGGACATTTAGAGATTGATTTTGAAGATGGGAGCCATAAAACTATTGGAGTTACAAGAGCCCATTTAGAAAATGATGCAGGGAAAAGTATTCATGCCCGTGATTGTTCAAAAGTGGATTTAAATAGAGCAGGGACTCCTTTACTTGAAATCGTATCTGAACCAGATATGAGAAGTAGTGAAGAAGCAATTTTATATCTTAAAAAGCTACACTCAATCGTACGATATATTGATATTAGTGATGCCAATATGCAAGAAGGTTCTTTTAGATGTGATGTTAATATTTCTATTCGACCTAAAGGGGATACGAAACTTTATACCCGTTGTGAAATTAAGAATATGAACTCGTTCAAATTTATTGAAAAAGCAATTAAATATGAAGTCAACAGACATATTGAAGCGTGGGAAGATGGAATCCATTCAACTGAAATTGTACAAGAAACTAGACTTTATGATGCAGATACGGGTGAAACTAGATCTATGAGAGGGAAAGAAGATGCAGCTGATTACAGATATTTTCCGGACCCAGATTTAAGACCAGTAATTATTACAGATAAAATGATTGAAGAATTCTCTGATATTCCAGAACTTCCAGATGCTAAAAAAAGCAGGTTTGTAAGTGAATTTGGAATTAAAGAATATGATGCGGCTGTGATTACTGCAAATAAAGAAACAGCTCAGTTCTTTGAAGAAATGATGAGTGAAGGTATTACTGGGAAAAATGCAGTGACTTGGTTGACTGTTGAATTACCAAGTAGATTAGAGGGTGCTACTGTTATAACTTCTCCTGTGGATGCGAAGAAGCTTGCTTCACTTGTAAGTGCAATTGAAAGTGGAGATATTTCGGGAAAAGCTGCAAAAGAAGTACTTGATTATTTAATGAAAAATGATGTAAGTGTTGATTTGGTTATTGAAAAACTTGGATTAAAACAAGTAAGTGATGATGGTGCTATTCTAGAAATCATAGATGGTATATTAGCAGCGAATCCTGAAAAGATAGAACAATACAAAAGTGGTAAAGAGAAATTATTGGGGTTTTTCGTTGGACAAACAATGAAAGCTTCAAAAGGTAGTGCAAATCCAGCTGTTGTAAATAAACTATTAAAAGAAAGACTCTCATAATAATGAGTAATAAAATCTCTGTAGGAGTAATAGGGGCTGGAAAATGGGGACAAGCACTTCATTTTGCCCTTAGTCAAAAGCAAGAAGTATATATTACCTCTCGAACTCCTAAAGATATAAAGAATTTTACCAATTTAGAAACTGTTCTAAACTGTGAATATTTAATCATTGCTATTCCTGTGCAAGAAATAAGAGCTTGGCTTGAAAAAAACTTTGTATTTAAAAACCAAAAAATCTTGGTTGCCAGCAAAGGAATAGAAGCCAGCTCTGGGAAATTTTTAAATGAAATTTATGCTGAGTTTGTACCTGAAGAAAACATAGGTTTTATTTCGGGACCTTCTTTTGCTATTGAAGTGATGCAAAGTTTACCTGCAGCGATTGTATTAAACTCTAAGAGTAAAAAGTTTTATGATGAGTTTAAAGTATTTTTCCCCTCTTTTTTAAAAACATATTATAGTGAAGATGTCATTGGTGCTGAAGTAGCAGGGGCTTATAAAAATGTACTAGCCATTGCCAGTGGTATTTGTGAGGGTTTAAAATTAGGTAATAATGCAAAAGCTTCATTGATTTCTAGAGGTTTGGTTGAAATGGAACGATTTGGTGAATATTTTGGTTCTCAAAAAGATACTTTTATTGGATTAAGTGGTGCAGGGGATTTATTTTTAACTGCAAGTAGCACTATGAGTAGAAACTTTAGAGTTGGAATTGGACTGGCTCAGAATAAATCTTTAGAGCAAATTTTAGAAGAATTAGGTGAAGTAGCTGAAGGTGTTAAAACTTCAGAAGCAATTCACCAACTCTCACAAATGCATAATATTTATACACCAATTGCAAACGAAGTGAAGCTTGTTTTAGAGGGTAAAGACCCAAAACATAGTTTACAGGATCTCTTAAAAACTTAACTATCTGTATATTTTATATACAACTAAATACCTCATAAAATATCATAACATGTTATTCTTAGACAAACATAACTAGGAGTAACATTTGAAAGAAAAATTACTGGTCATTGGTAATGGAATGAGTGCCTTACGAACAATTGAAGAATTGTTAAGCCATACAGACAAGAAATATGAAATATCAATTTTTGGTGAAGAACCTCACGTAAATTACAACAGAATTATGCTTTCATATTTACTCTCACGTGAAAAAACTTTTGGTGATACTATTTTAAATACTCAAGAATGGTATGACAACAATGCAGTTACTTTGTATACTGATAATAAAATATCACAAATCAACAGAGATAAAAAAGTCATTTTAAATTCGGAAAACGAAGAATTTGCTTATGACAAACTTCTTATTGCTACGGGATCAGTGCCCTTTATTCCTACTACTTTTGGGTCTTCTTTAAACAATGTTTTGGGATTTAGAACAAAAGAAGATGTTGATAGTATCTTAAACACAATTAGTGATGAGAAGAAGGCAGTTGTTGTGGGTGGTGGGCTTCTTGGACTTGAAGCTGCCTATGGTATTGCGAAACATGGAATTAAAACTTTATTGATTCATAGAAGTGCAAATATCATGAGTCAACAACTTGATGCCACAGCTGGAAAATTACTTCAGAAGAAATTAGAAACCCTTGGCATTGAGTTTAGATTAAATACCACTGTGGATAAAATTGATGGGACGCATAGCGTTGAATCGGTTACTTTAAGTGATGGAGAAGTTGTTGATGCCAACATTGTTGTTTTCTCAACGGGTATTTCTCCTAATAAAACCATTGCAAGTGACTGTGGGTTATCGACAAACAAAGCAATTATTGTAAACGATTACTTGCAAACTGAAGATGAAAACATATTTGCCATTGGTGAGTGTTGTGAGCATGATGGTAAAACCTTTGGACTTGTTGCTCCTTTGTTTGAACAAGCAAAAATATGTGCGAAAAAATTAGCAGATGTGGAAACAGAAGGTTACGTTGGATCTATTAACTCTACTCGACTTAAAATATCTGGTGTTGATTTATTTTCTGCTGGACAGTATATTTGTGACGAAGAGAGTGAAGAGTTAATTTTACTGGATGAAAAAGTAGGTATTTATAAAAAGCTGGTGATTAAAGGCGATTATTTAGTTGGTATTATTTTATATGGAGATACTTTAGATGCTTCGTGGTATTTAAAACTTCTTAAAGAAAAAACCGATATCTCGGACTTAAGAGTGAAACTTCTTTTTGGAAAAGCAAGTTTGGGTGACTCTGGTCATGGAGAAGATTCTATTGAGGCCATGAGTGATGATGAAGAAATTTGTGGTTGTAATGGTATTACTAAGGGTGCCGTTATTGAGGGAATTAAATGTAACAACCTTAAGACCATAGGTGAGGTAAAAGCATGTACGAAAGCTGGAGCTTCATGTGGATCTTGTGTCGCTTTAGTTGAACAAGTACTTGTTAGTACCCTAGGTGATGAATATCAAGATGTTACTCCTGAGGGTATTTGTGATTGTTGTACTTCAACTCACAAAGAAATCAAAGATAATATAGCCGTTAATGATTATGAAAATGTTTATGAAGTATTTAAAAACTTAAAATGGTCAAATGAAGAAGGATGTCGTCTTTGTCGACCTGCGGTTAATTATTACTTGCTTGTTAAATACAATGACGATAAATATAAAAATGATTTAAGATCACGATTAGTAAATGATAGAGTCTATGCCAATATACAAAAAGATGGAACTTATTCAGTAGTACCTAGAATCTGGGGTGGGGTGACTAATGCAAAAGATTTAAGAGCTATGGCTGATGTTGCTGATAAATATAATGTTCCCACAATAAAATTTACAGGTGGTCAGAGACTAGATATGTTGGGTATTAAAAAAGAAGACTTAGCACCAATGTGGAAAGATTTAAATGATGCTGGTTTTGTATCTGGTCAAGCATATGCAAAAGGTTTGAGAACGGTAAAAACTTGTGTTGGAAATACTTGGTGTAGATTTGGTACACAAGATGCTATGCAAATTGGAATTGATATAGAAAAAATGACATGGGGATCGTGGACACCACATAAATTTAAAATAGCAGTATCTGCATGTCCTAGAAACTGTGCAGAAGCTACGATTAAAGATATAGGTATTATTGGTGTAGATTCTGGATGGGAAATTCATTTTGCTGGAAATGGTGGATTAAAAGTTCGAGTTACAGACTTCTTAACTAAGGTAAAAACCGATGAAGAACTCTTTCATTATATAAAAGCATTAATGCAGTTTTATAGAGAGGATGCTTACTATTTAGAGAGAACAGCACACTGGGTTGAACGAGTTGGAATTGACTATGTGAAAGATGTGATAGTTAAAGATGATGAAAAACGAGATTTCTATGCTAAAGGTTTTGATGAGTCTCAAAAACATGCTCAAATTGACCCATGGAAAGACAGTGTTGATTCTGGTTTTACTCAAGAGTTTGAACCTATTGTATTAGAAAGGATGGCATAATGAAAAGCTGGATTAAAGTAACAAGTTTAGATAATATCCCAACAATGGGTGCTAGAAAAGTTTTGATAGATGATTTAGAAATAGGTATATTTAAAAACTCAAAAAAAGAAGTCTTTGCACTTGAAAACAGATGTCCTCACAAAGATGGTGTCTTAACAGAAGGCATGATTCATGGAAATACAGTAACCTGCCCGTTACATAACTGGGATATTGATATGGAAACTGGAATGGCTATTGATGAAGAAGCTGATTGTGTCACAAGATATGAACTTAAAGTTGAAGATAACATCGTATATTTAAATATATGATGTTATCCATAGGCAAACTTTATTTTTGCCGATTATTGTGTTCTTCTCCCCAAAAATAGAGTTGTTTTAAAATAGGTTTGAGTGTTTTTCCATAAGTACTTAATGAATATTCAACTTTGGGAGGAACAACAGGATAAACTTCTCTGTGTACAATTCCATCTTCTTCCAATTCTCTTAATTTTTGAATGAGCATTTTTTGTGTAATGCCATAAATAGATTTTTGCAATTCATTAAATCTCTTTTTCTCGTCTTTTAAATACCATAATATTAGTATTTTCCATTTTCCTGCAATGGCATCCATCGCAACTTCCACATGACATTTAATTCTATCATTGGGAATTTTTGTATCAATCTTTTTCATTATCTTACTCCATGACTATAAAAGCACTAGGTATCTTTTTAGTTAGTACCTATCTTTTTTGTATGTTCTTGACATTATAGCAAGTTTATAATAATATTTCAATATAAACATGCAGGAGAGAGAAATGACAAATAAAGCATTTGTAGTAGAAAAAGTAGAAGACAGAAAATTTAATTGTGAAGTAAAAGAGATTGAAATTCCAGAAATTTCAGATAATGAAGTATTAATAAAAACAACTTATTCGAGTTTAAATTATAAAGATGCATTAAGTTCAAAGGGTAATCCTGGTGTTACAAGAGTATTTCCTCACGTGACAGGAATTGATGTAGCAGGAACTGTTGAAGTAAGTAATAGTGATGAATTTAAAGTAGGTGATGAAGTTTTGGTTACTGGCTATGACATGGGTATGAACAGTGATGGTGGTCACCAGTCTTATGTAAAGGTTCCAAGTTCTTGGGTTGTTAAAAAACCTTCAAGTATTACGGATAAAGAAATCATGACATTTGGAACAGCTGGATTAACGGCAGCTTTAAGTGTGAATGAATTACTTGAAAATGGGTTAACAAAAGATTCGGGTGCTGTTCTAGTAACAGGAGCAACTGGAGGAGTTGGTTCAATTGCCGTATCAATTTTAAGTAAACTTGGTTTTGATGTGGTTGCTATTTCTGGAAAAGAATCAAAAATTCCATTTCTAAATGAAATAGGAGCTTCAGATGTCATTTTAAGAAAAGATTTTGATATTGAAAACAAACGACCAATGGGAAAAGAAATTTATGCTGGACTTGTTGACACAGTTGGGGGAAATATATTAAATGAAGCACTTAAAGTATTAAAGTATGATGGTGTTGCAACTTGTTGTGGATTAACGTCTTCACATGAACTTCCAACAAATGTATTCCCATTTATCTTGCGAGGTGTGAGACTAATTGGAATTGATTCTGTGGAGTGTAAAAGAGAAAAAAAAGAAGCTGCATGGGAAAAGATTGCAGATGAGTTTAAAATAGATACTTTAAATAAAATCACAACAGAAATTTCTATTGATGAAATTGCAGATGTATATACAGCTATGTTAGAGGGGAAAATAACTGGAAGATATGTTGTAAAAATCTAAATTAAAGAAGAAGTTTTAACTTCTTCTTTATAGATGTCATAATTTTGTCATAAAATTACCATATAGTTGATTTATGATAGGTAGGTAAAAATATCTATTCTGGTTAATTGTGTTGAGGATTATGTGAGTAAAAAACTAAATTTAATTATGCGTATGATATTTTTTATTGCCATTGGAATCTTTGGAATAACAAGATATGAGGATTTTAAACATGAAAATCAAATATACATTGACTATATCAACAACTTAGAAAAAAGTACTAAACAAGAATATAAAAGTAGATTAAAAGAATCTGTAGAAACTACAATTGCTTTTATCAATGCTGCACGAAATAAAATTATAAAATCACAAGAAAAACTCTTAACACAAGAAATACAAAAGATACATATATTAATAAACGGGATTAAAGAAAAAGAATTTAATCAATTTATCACAAGTTATAAACATGATTATATAAGACTATCCGTAGTAAAAAAAGATTTAAAAGTACAAGAAAAGCTCATTTTTAATGAAGAAGAACTTTACTTTGTTATTCCAGATAAATTAATAACAAATAAGCTAATAAGGGAAACACGAGAGTACTTATATAATAGTATTCGTGACGATAACAGGTATGTGTGGGTAAACAAGATATTAAATTATGAAGGTGGAGATGCGTATGCGACTAGATTAATTCACCCTAATTTAAAAGAAACTGAAGGTGAAAAATTATCTACGAGTATGAAAGATATAAAAGGGAATAAACCTTTTTTGGATGAACTACTTGGTATAAAAAAAGACAAAGAGATATATTTTGAATATTTTTTTAAGACGGTAAACTCAAACGATATTTCAAAAAAACTCAGTTATGCGCAATTATATGAAGAAGAAGATTGGATAATTGCCACTGGAATTCCTCTTACAAACTTAAAATCTGCAATAGAAAAAGCATCACAAACGATAAAAGAAGCCCACAAACAGCATTTTAAACAAAAAATGATTTATGAATCAATGTCTACTCTTTTATTTATAATATTGTTTTTTTTGTTAAAAAAAATTGTCAATGACTACTTTAATCAAAATCAAAAACTAAAAGATGAAATTGCATTAAGATTACAAGTGAGTGAAAATAGAGCCAATAAGTTTTTTGATTTATCAATTAACCTCCATCTTATTATTGACCTTAATGGTAAAGTTCTACACGTCAATGATACTTGTAAAAGTATTCTTGGGTATGAAAAAGAAGAGCTTATTAATACACTCCTTTTAGACTTACTCCATCCTGATGATATGGAAGAAACCAGAAAAGAAAGAATAAGAGTTAGAGAAGGTCAAAGGGGAGGTTATTTTGAAAATAGATATATACATAAAAATGGGAATACTATTCATTTAGCATGGTCAGCAATGGTTGATGTTGATAACAGTGAAATATATGCTTCTGCTCAAAATATAACCACTGCAAAATTAAATGAAGTAGAAATTAAAAAACAAGAATTATTATTACATCAACAGTCAAAAATGGCTTCAATGGGCGAAATGATTGAAAATATTTCACATCAATGGAAACAGCCATTAAGTGTTATTTCCGCAGTTTCTTCAGGAA
>MAAG01000171.1:0-480 GCA_002163065.1 Arcobacter sp. 31_11_sub10_T18 | reverse complement strand
TTGAATGAACTCCAAACGAAAGATATTGATACTTCTGCCACAATCATATCTGATTCAATTCAATACCTTTCAGATACTGTTGATGATTTTAGGGATTTTTTCAAGCATGATAAGTTTAAAAGAGATTTTTCAATAATAAATACTTTTCTAAAAATTGATAGATTATTAAAGTCTCAGTTTGAACCTTTTTCCATCAATGTGATTAAAAATATTGATGAGATTGAAGTTTATGGGTACGAAAATGAATTAATTCAAGTACTAATAAATATTTTAAATAATGCACGAGATGAATTACTAAAAAGTTTAGAAAAGAAAAAACTGATTTTAATTGAGGTGAAGAAAAATAAAGAGCTTTTAGAAATAATAATTAAAGATAATGCAGGTGGCATTTCTGATAAAATTATTGACAAAGTATTTGACTCTCACTTTACAACAAAAGCAGATATTGAAGGTACAGGAATAGGACTATACATGTCTAAA
>MAAG01000084.1 GCA_002163065.1 Arcobacter sp. 31_11_sub10_T18 | reverse complement strand
GATGAGTTGGCGAATACTTTAGAACAACTGTTATCAAAAACTTCAAAAGTAGAAGAAGTTGTTGAGGCAGATGTAAGTGAATTTGACGCATCACAAAGTATTGAAGTAAGAGTCAAGTTTGAATTTAAAGATATCTCAACTTCATGGGTATTTTTTGTACCTACCATTGCTGCTACAAAATTTGAATATTTCATGCTTGGAGGTATGGGAGATTTAAAAGAACATATTGATGATGAAATAACCGATGCAGTAAATGAAATCATATCTAATGTTTGTGGAAGTATGTCAACAGCATCAAACGCTCAAGGTTTTGATGACTTAGGTTCTGTGAAGTTTGAAGTACAAGGTAATGAAATAGTTGATTCTGCTAAATTATCTGAGGCTCCAAATTTATATAAATTTTTATTATCTATGGATGATGAAAAGTTACCTGTTTTAATTTCTTTTGATAAAATTATTTTGCCTTTTATTTCTGCTATTACTGGAAATGAACAAATACCTGATACTTCCAGTCAACAAGCTGTAAGTGCTCCCACTCCAATGGGTGCTGTTCCTGCTCCAGTTGCTTCTGATAGTGCGTCTAGTTTACTTGCATTATTAGGTGAAGAGTCTGTAGACAATTTAAAACTTTTATTCAATATCAAGTTGAAATTGAGTGTTAGGTTGGGGACGAAATTATTTTTATTAAAAGATATTTTAAGATGGGATATTGGTGAAATTATCGAGTTAGAACAAATGGTAAATGAACCACTTGAAATTCTAGTTAATGGTGTCAAAATAGGTGAAGGTGAAGCAGTAATTGTTGAAGGCAAATTTGGTCTAAAAATAAGAAGTATTGGAAATAATGCTTCTGTATTAAGTCAAATAGGAATAGGATAAATTATGGACAAGAGTACCGTAGTTGGATTGGCACTTGGTTGGGGTTTGGTTGCACTGGCTATTATTTTAGGTGGTGTTGGTTTTGGTCCATATATTGATATTCCTTCAGTTATTATTGTTATTGGTGGAACGAGCGCTGTTACAGCTGGGCAATTTGAAGCTGCAGATTTAAAAAGAATAACTCCTGCAATTAAAGTTTCCATGAATAATGTGAAAGTTGAACCTCTTCCTGAGTTAATAGAAAAAACTATTTTTTATGCAACCGAGATAAAAAAACACGGAGTTATGCATATTGAGCAAAAAGTTTTAACTGAAACAAATCCTTTTTTTAAAGAGGCATTTCAACTTTTAGTTGATGGTACAAAACCAGATGTTTTACAACCTTTGTTAGAAACAAAACTTGAGCATATAGATATTAGACATGGGGCTATGATTAGTCTTTTTGGTAATATTGGTGGAACTGCTGGAGCTATGGGGATGATTGGTACTTTGGTTGGTTTGGTTGCTATGCTTGCAAACTTATCTGATCCAGCAGCAGTTGGACCAGCTATGGCAGTTGCTTTACTTACAACAATGTACGGTGCATTAATTGGTACACTATTTGCTGGTATCATTGAGAGTAAATTAGCACAAAAACATAAAGTTGAAACAACTGCCTGTGAGGTAATTATCACAGGAGCAAGTATGATTGCAGCTGAAGAGTCTATTGGTAATATAAAAATGAAACTAAATTCAATTTTAGTTGAAATTCCAGAATAAGTAAATAAATGGCTGATAAAAAATGTCCTGAATGTGAGAAGTGTCTTCCTGGGTGGCTGGTGCAATTTGGGGATTTGATGTCACTATTGCTGACATTTTTTATTTTACTATTATCCATGGCTGTTATGGACAAAAAAAAAGTTGAAGAGTACATCGATGTTATGAAAAAAGCCATGGGTTTTTTGCCTGACAATGCAGATGTGCGATACCAAACGGACAAGTACTCAGATAAAACAGCAGATAATGCTGATGGTCAAGAATCTGGTACTGAATCAGATGTAGATAGTGCAGCACAAGAAATTGAAGAGTCCATGCAAGAGATGAATGAATCGACATCTGAGAGTGCTAAAATGGAAATTGAAATTGGGAAAAATGAATTTACTCTTGATATTCCTTCTGCACTTATGTTTGAAGGAAATGAATATCGATTAACTTCAAGGGCTTCAAAGCTATTTATTGCAAAAATAGCTAGAGTTATTAGGACAATGCCACGGATGTTAAATATAGAAATCAGTGGGCACACAGCTAGGAACAGTTTTCTTAATGATAAATTACCCCGTGACAATTGGGATATATCAGCTTTAAGAGCTATTTCAGTTGTAAAAGAGTTGATGAAGAATAGAATTGATCCCGCACAACTTAAAATATCGGCATACTCTTCATATAGACCCAAAAGTGAAAACTTGATAGAAAATGGAAGAGTAGAATTAAGATTCTTTGCTGATGATAATCAGCAAAGTGTATTAGAAGAAGAAAATTTCTTTGACAGGTTGGAAGAATGATTGTAAATGATACTTATTTAAATAGCATGAAACTACAAAGTAATGATTTTAGTAAATTAAAAAATAAAAATCTTGAAGATGAGGGCTTACGAAAAGTTTCTGATGATTTTGAAACTTTTTTTACGCAACAATTATTGGATATATCACTAAAATCTACAAAAATGGCTGGTGGCGGAACTGGTTCAGATATCGTTAAAGGTATGTATACTGAAGCATTATCTAAAACTACAGGTGGCTCTATTGGTATTAGCGATATTTTATACAAGTTCTTAAGTGAGAATAAGTAATGATAAATAAAATAGTCGATGAAATGAAACAAGTTATTTTTAAAATGAAGACTGCTATAAATGATGATATTGAAGATATTAAAGCTGCAAATCATGACAAACTACTAGATAGAAATGATCTAAAACTAGAGTTAATGGATAAAATTGTGAAGTTGAAGCAGCACCTTAATGATGAATTGGTTAAAGAATTACAAAAAGGTACGGATGTAAATATCTTTAGAGATAAAGTTGATAGTTTAGAAGATGATTTACGTAGTTTATATGAACTTAACGGTAAATTAGCATCTATAGTATTACCTATAAAACAGATGTATAAAGAAATGGTTGATGATTTAACAGAACATAATGGGGGAGGAAGTTTAATTGATGTTAAGGCATAAAGCTGTTTTAAAACTCTTTTTGATTATCGTATTTTTCTTTACAAGTGCAAGTGCTGTTGATGTTTTGGTTGCAAAATCAGTAATTAAATATAACGAAAGAATTAAACTTAACAATTTAAGATTCAAAAAAGTAAACAGTGTTCGAAAATCATGTATCCCTGTAACTTTAAATGGATTAGGACAAGATTATTATATCTCTACGCATTATATTAACCCAGGATCAATTATTTGTGAAAAAGATGTTAAAATTTACG
>MAAG01000035.1 GCA_002163065.1 Arcobacter sp. 31_11_sub10_T18 | reverse complement strand
GATTTATTAAATTTTCAAATAAAGGAATTATATTTGCCCCTTTATCATCTCCACCTAATATTAAATAAATCTTTCTGTCTTTATAACTCTCAACAGCACATATTGTTGCATCCACATTGGTAGCTTTAGTATCGTTTACCCATAATCTTTTTTTAACATCAAAAAAAGCTTCAACTTTATGCTCATCTATTTCAAAAGTATTAATCAAGTCATAATCAATTTCATCAAAAAGAATTACCTTTGCACAAAGTGCTAAGATGGCATCTAATAAAAATGGTTCTTTGAATTTGATTAGGCTTTTATCTATATTGAATATTTTACACAAGTCATCACTTGAAGTGTAGACAATTTTCTTTGCCTTGGTTTCATAGTCTTCAAATTCTTTTGGAATGATGGCAACTTCACCATCGCTCATATTATCAAGTGGTTTAAGTTTTGATTTTTTGTATTCTTCAAAACTTCCATGCCAAGATATATGATCTTCACTAATAGGTAATAAGATATACATATTGGGATTAACTTTATTTGTATAGTGCAGCGTAAAAGAACTTGATTCTAAAATCCATATTTTGGAGTTCATATCCAAATTCGCAATTGGTGTACCAATATTTCCACCAAATTCACTTTTATATTGTTCAAATAAATGTTGACACATTTGTGTTGTTGTTGTTTTTCCGTTTGTGCCACTAATCCAAATTGAAAAAGGAATATTGGGACTTTCCAATAACAAATCATAATCACTGATTAGATTCTTGGTATTTTGCACCAGATAATTATTAGGTGGAATCCCTGGGCTCACCACGGTTAAAATACTTGAGTTTACATCAAACTCATCTTTATTTTTATCATCATACATTGTAGCATTTGGAAATCTCTTTTTAATACCTTGTGCAGTAATACCACGACCCAATATTCTTAAATCTTTGTGTTCTTCACTCATCATATCTCTTTTGTTATCTGATTTTTAAACTCATAAGAGCTATTAGGTTTGTCATAAATGATATAATCCAAAAACGTACAATAATTTTATTTTCTTTCCAACCCTTTTGTTCAAAATGGTGATGAATAGGTGCCATTAAAAAAACTCTTTTCTGTCTGAGTTTAAAAGAACCTACTTGTAAAATGACCGAAACTGTTTCAATAACAAATATAAAGCCAATAATAATCAATAACAATTCACTTTTACCAACAATAGCCATATATCCCATAAATCCACCAATAGCTAAACTTCCACTGTCGCCCATGAATACTTCTGCAGGGTGTGAGTTAAACCATAAAAAAGCAATGAGTGAACCAATCATTGCGGCACCCACAATAGCCAACTCACCAGCTACTTGGATATTAGGTAGAAGTAAATACCCACTAATTATTGCATGTCCTGTAACATACACAATTGCTGATAGCGAAAAAAATGCCATTATTGATGGTACTGTTGCCAATCCATCAAGTCCATCTGTCATATTCACTGCATTGGAAGCTGCCACCATTACAATAACCCAAAAAGCAATAGAATAATATCCCATGTCTAGCAATGGCAGTTTATAAAATGGTGCATATAAAGTAGTAGAGTGGTTAAACATATATAGGACATATACCACAGCTAAAGAAGCTCCAACTTGAAGTAACAACTTCATTCGAGCACTTAAACCTGCAGAATTTTTATTTTTAGTGATTTTTGACCAGTCATCTAAGATACCAATAAGAGAAAACAATGTAATTATCAATATTGCGCCACCCACATAATAGTTGTTTAATTTTGCTGTTAATAAGGTTGCGATAATCGTTCCACCTATAAAAACAACACCGCCCATAGTTGGTGTTCCACATTTCGCTTGGTGGGATGCTGGGGCATGTTCATATATTGGTTGAGAGGCATCTCTTGTTTTTGCCCATTTAATAAATTTAGGGAGCAAATACATAGTTAATATAAAAGCGATAAAAAAAGCAAGACCAGCTCGGACAGTAATATATTGGAGTATGTTAATTTCTAGATGTCTGTAAAACCAGTAAAACAAATTTAAACCTTTTTTTAGTTATAATACGCGCAAGGGCACAATTATATAGTATAAAATATTTCAAAAGGTTTAAATTGACAAATAAAGCAATCCTAATAATAACAGATGGTATTGGACATAATGATTCAAGTACTTTCAACGCCTTCAGTAGTGCAAAAACACCAACATACGATAAACTGTTCGAAACTGTTCCATATAGTTTAATTCATACTTCAGGAGTTGAAGTTGGATTACCAGATGGCCAAATGGGTAATAGTGAAGTAGGACATATGACTATGGGTACTGGAAGAGTTTTATATCAAGACTTGGTAAAGATTAACTTAGCTATTGAAGACAAGTCAATTAACACAAATGAAGTATTAACTACAACAATTAAACAATCAAATAGTATCCATTTAATAGGACTACTAAGTGATGGTGGAGTTCATTCCCATATCAAACATATTATTGAGCTGGCATTGATTGCAAAAGAAAACAAAAAACACGTTTTTATACATATTATTTCAGATGGTCGTGACGTGGCACCAGACAGTGCAATAACTTATGTACAGCAAATTATTGATATTTGTGATGAAGACATACAAATAGCATCTATCGCAGGTCGTTACTATACTATGGACAGAGATAATAGATGGGACAGAGTTCAAAAAGGTTATGATGCACTGGCATTTGCTAAAAGAAATAAAAATTCAAACAAAGACAATGTTTTAGATTATATTAATGAATCATATGAGAACAAAATATTTGATGAGTTTATTGAACCAACGGTTTTTGGAAACTACCAAGGATTCAAAGACAATGATGGAATCATATTTTGTAACTTTAGAAGTGACAGATTCAGAGAAATTTCTAATGTAGTAGCCAACAAAGACTTTAGCGAATTTACTCGTTTTTCTGAAAACTTAAATATTGCAACCATGACCCAATATGATAAAAACTTACCGCTTCCGATATTATTTCCAAAAGAAGCACCTAAAAATACTCTGGCTGAAGTGATTGCCAATAAAGGATTATCTCAACTTCATACAGCTGAGACCGAAAAATATGCACACGTAACATTTTTCTTCAATGGAGGAGTTGAGGAACCTGTTTTAAATGAAAGCCGAGTATTAATTCCCTCACCCAAAGTAGCAACCTATGATTTACAACCTGAAATGAGTGCACCTGAAGTTGGACTTGCAGTAAATACAGCTATTAACGAAAAGTATGATTTTATTGTTGTAAATTTTGCCAATGGTGATATGGTTGGACATACAGGAAACTTTGATGCAGCTGTTAGTGCTGTTGAAGCAGTGGATCTTGAGTTGGGTCTAATTTTAGAAAAAGCAAAAGAA
>MAAG01000167.1 GCA_002163065.1 Arcobacter sp. 31_11_sub10_T18 | reverse complement strand
TTTGGGAGATGTCAGAAAATCAGAGAAAATATAACAATTGATGTGGGACACAATCCTTTAGCAGCTTCAGTGATTAAAGATTTTTTTGAAAAAAAAGAGAAAAAAGTTTCTTTAGTTTATAACTGTTTTTCTGATAAGGATTATAAAAAAGTATTAACTATTTTATACCCTATCATCAATGAAATATCAATTATTAACGTTTCTGATAATAGAATTGTAGATAAAAAAAATCTACTTGAAGTATGTGCAGATTTAAATATAAAGGTGGATGACTTTAAAAGTCTTGAACAAAATAAAGAGTATCTTGTCTTTGGTTCTTTTAGTGTAGTTGAAGAGTTTTTAAAGGTCTATGTTGAAAAATAGACTTATAATAACTGTAACAGATGTGCATGGTACAAAATCTTATAACGTACCACAATTAATTAAAAAGTTTTTTTTCATTATCTCTCTTTCTCTCTTATTGATTATCGCAGGAAGTTTTTGGCTTATTTCTATTTTAAAAGAAGATATCTCAGTTGTTGAAATTGAAAAAACAGAAGCCTTACTTGTATTGAAACATGAAAATGAACTTGAAATAAAAAAACTAAGAGCGAGTAATGAAACAGAATTAGAATTACTTGGAAAAAAAGAAAAAGAATTACTTAACTTAAATGATGTATATTCATCCCAAATACAAAGTAAAATAAAAGACTTAGAAGAATTAAGTTCAAAGTTAAATGAAATTGAAGAACTCATTGGTTTAAAGAATGCGGATGAAAGTTCCTTAATTCAAAGAGTTACATTGGCAAAACTAACAACTACTCAAAAACTATTTACTCTTCAAACCATACCCAATGGGAAACCTTTGGATAAAGTACAAGTCACGGGAAATTTTGGTTATAGAAAACATCCGCTGACTAAAAGAAAACAATTTCATACAGGCATTGATTTAAAAGCAAAATACAATCAAAAAGTCTATTCAACAGCGGATGGTGTGGTTAAATATGTACAAAGTAGAAATATTGGAAAATCAGGAAGAATTATAAAAGTGGCACATAATTTTGGCTTTGAGACGGTTTATGCTCACTTAAATAAAACAAAAGTTAAAATAGGTGATATTGTTAAAAAAGGGCAATTTATTGCTCTTAGTGGTAACAGTGGAAGAAGTACGGGACCACATTTACATTATGAAGTAAGTTATGCGGGAAAGTCACTTAATCCAAAAGATTACATTAAGTGGAATATGAAGAACTATGAAGATATTTTTAACAAACAAAGGAGAGTTCAATGGGAATCTTTGGTCAGTCTGATAAACAATCATCACAACAAAATGGTGCAACAGTAATTCCTTATGGAACACATTTAATAGGGGGAATTGATACTAAGGGCTCAATTCATATTGATGGAAAATTTGAAGGTGTCATTGCTTCTGCTTCTTATATCACTGTTGGGAAAACAGGGGAATTTTATGGAAAAATTGAATCTAAAAATATCACTGTAAGTGGCTTTGTTGATGGAAATATTGATTGTGATGAAATGCATATCTTATCAACTGGGAAAGTTATTGGTGAGTTATCTTACGAAAAACTAATCATTGAAGCAGATGGGATTTTTGATGGTACAGGAAAAAGAAAAAACTTTTCAATTGAGAGTAGATATGATGAAGTAAAAAAGAGAATTCAAGGTGGATTTTTACAACAATAAAAGAGTTTTTATAAGGACATATCTAAGATGCTAGTTATAAAAAAAAGACTTCAAGAACTCTATTTACAAAAAGAAGAAATTCAAAAAGAAATTTCTTCTTTAGAATCCCAATTAGAACAGCCACCTTCAATAGCTTTAAAAACTCCTTCAAAAACTTTTACCAAACAGCAAAAAATTGATTTGTTTCGTCAATTGTTTATTGCCAATCAAGATGTATATGCTAAAAAATGGGTAAGCCAAGACAAGAGTAAACAAAACTTCTTTCCAGTGAGCAAAACCTTTAAGGGTGAAGATTATATTCCTTTGGGAAATGAAGAGATAGAAGCCCACTTAAGAGGTACAGTACAACTGGCAACTTATCCAATACTGTACAAAAGTTATAGTAAATACGTAGTTTTGCAAATAGAAGAAATAGATATTTATAAAATTGAATTATGCGTACAAAAATTTAAACTAACAGTCTATTATGAAATAAATTCCTTTTCATCAATTTATGTCTGGATATTTTTTGATGATTTACTTTTGGCAAAAATGGCAAAAGTTTTAGGGGAAAAGATACTCAAGGAGGCAAATTGTAGTGGAAACATATATCCAAATCAAGATTTTTCAAACAAAGCTAATTTGGGTTTACCTTTAGAATTACCCCTTCATTTAAATTATAGAAATGAAAATAAAACAGTATTTATTGATATTAAGAGTAAATCTATCATTGAGGATCAGTGGTCATATTTATGGGAAGTTGAAAAAAATTCAAAATCAAAAATAGAATTGTTGGCCAGTGTTGAAGTTAAAAGTGAAGCATGGGTTAAAAATGAAGAGAAAAAACTCGAATTACCCACCGTAACTATTGAGATGATAGTATACGATATGATTTATATTAAAAATGACTCTTTATCTAAATCATTTTCAAACACACTCAAAGACTTGGCATGTTTTGATAATCCACAAGTAAAAATACTTCTAGGTTTACGTAAACCACTTTATAATATTCCTCGTGTAATTAAAAACTATGAAGAAGATGAAGAGTACATGAAATTACCCAGAGGTTTGTTATCTCAAGTAAAAGCAATATTTGAAGAAAATAATGTCAAATATTTATTGGAAGATAAAAGGTATTTTACAAAAGAGTCTTTTCCTCAAGTGACTTATATACTAAGAGATGAACAAAATCTTGCAATTAAAAAAATTCTTAATAATGATTTTTCTATATGTGTTGCACCTCCTGGATTTGGAAAAACACTTATTGGTGCTAAAATGATTGAGGAGCGACAATGTAATACTTTAATTGTTGTTAATAAAAACATGCTCCTAGATCAATGGATACAAAGATTTGTTGACTATTTTAAAATGGATAAAAAAGAAATAGGATTTTTAGGAAAAGGTAAAAATAAACTCACATCCAAACTGGATATTGCAACTATGCAAAGTTTAAAGAATCAACCTGACTTAATAAAAAACTATACCCAAGTTATTGTGGATGAATGTCATCATATCCCAGCAATTACCTTTGAGTTAATTGTAAAACAGTTTTGTGGTAAATATATCTTAGGTCTTAGTGCAACACCCAACAGAAAAGATGGACTTCAACCAATATTGTATCAACAATTGGGTTCAGTAGCTTATGAATTTAAGAAAAAAAGAACCATAGATAATGATCTTAAACTAATCAAAACAGAT
>MAAG01000183.1 GCA_002163065.1 Arcobacter sp. 31_11_sub10_T18 | reverse complement strand
ACGTAAATGCAACCAGTGCCATATTTAATAAAACAAATATTTTTTTAAACCAAATTGAAAAAAATGATAGCCCTAAGTAAATATAAAAAAATATCGCTGGAGTAAATATCAAATATGAATTTCTTTCTAAACTCAGTGCATACTCAATTAAACCATCTAAGATAAAACCATATCCAAAAAGATGTAATATAAACTCCAATGGATAAAATATACTAAATCCCATGGTCAAAATAGGAGAAAATAACTGCAAGATAGAAGTGGTTCCAAAATAATAATGTGAAATAGGATTCATAACCAAATAAATCCAAATATTAAAAAGTAAAAACTGCCCTAGTTTAGGTAGTTTCATGAAATATTGTAAAAAAAGAAAGATATAAAACACGGCAATCAATGAAAACCATAAAGATAATGAAAAGGCATAGTTGGGAAATATTGCGATAATTACAAGGGTAATAATACAAAGTGTTTCGTAAGATAGTACTTTGATATTATGTCGCAATAAATACAAGCCAAAGATAAACATCACAAAAGCTCGAAGTAATGAAGGAACAATATTTGTAAACAACAAATAAAAAAATAATATAACAGAACATATGAGTAAAACATCAAATTTTTTGTTTCTAAAAGGGAAATATCTTTTATGAAAATATGAATAGGGGAAAGAAAAGAACCAGTAAAGTACTAAAATCATAATGCCTAGATGAAACCCAGAAATTGCAATTAAATGGGAGATACCTAAAACAGCACAAAAATCGCGAACTTCACTACTTAAAGGAATGGCAAAAAATATAGCATTAAATAGTTCTGAGATTTGTTTATTTTCATGTTGTGACATTATTTTATAGTACAGTTTTGTTTTTATATTGTTTTTTTTATCTTTTAGATACACATTAAAAGACTTGGTATAAAAACCTCTTATATAAGAAATAAAATCAATGCCTTTAGTAAGTATTACCAAATCGATGTCATTCATTTTATGGATGTTTCTATCTTTTGTAACAGAGGTGAAAAAAGTCATGTCTTTGTTTTTTATTTTTAGTACATCATAGTTTTCTTTCTCATAAATAGTTAATACCTGACCTGAAGTTTTAAATAACTCTTCTTTTTGGAAGTCATGATACTTTATATATGAGCCAAGCAGATTAAGAATAAAAATCACCAATAATATACATATGAAAAGTGACCATTCTTTTTTATTTGAAAGAAAATCTAAAGAAACTGTTTCGTATTTCATACAATTATAATATCTAAATTATGAGTACATAATAATTGTGTTTTCAATGTCACCAACAAATTATACTTTATGACTCAAATTTAAAACATCACTAATACATAATTCAAAGGCAATCATGACAATAAGTTTAGCCGTCTATAAACTAATATTCATTTATTACATCTTATTAATCAAAAGTAATATATACTTATTCTTATACTCTATTTAAGAAAAGGATTGTCTATGTTAGTTAATTCCACTGGTTATCAAAATACAAGTATAAATGCTTTTAAACAAAATATTAGCGAAACTTCAAAAACTTCTCAAAGTGAAGATAAATCTCTGGAAGAAACACTTGAAGAATCAGCTGTTTCAGTATCCATATCCATGAATGCTCAAATTGTATTATTTAGTTTAAATAGCAGTGATACTGCAAGAGACAATACCTTAATTCAGGGTTCCCTTGAAGGGAACAAAGATATGTTTAACTTTCTATCAGGGAAAGAAGACAGTAATGGATTTAGCTTAAAAGACATAGGTTATGAAGGTAAAGCAATAACAGAACTATCCCCTGAAGAAGCAGAAAAACTACTTGATGTTGAAGGTTTTTTTGGCATTGAACAAACCTCAAACAGAGTAGCAAATTTTGTATTTAGTTTTTCAGGAGATGATGTCGAACTCTTAAAAGAAGGAAGAGACGGAATAATAAGAGGTTTTGAAGAAGCTCAAAAACTATTTGGAAATCAATTACCTGAAATTTCATTTAAGACCCAAGAAAAAACCCTTGAACTCATTGATGCAAAAATCAATTCTTTGAATAATGAAGAAACTCCCGAAACTTAGGCTATAAACTGAGATAATTATTATATTTGCTATCTTCAAAATGAAATTTAACTTAAATTACTCTAGTTTCAATTAACTGATAAGTTATTTATGTATAATAATTACACATACACTATAATAAACGTAAGGGAAGCATTTGCTAGGAAAAATTCTAGGATTAAGTAAAAACAGTGATCAAGGTACCATTATAGGAAAAGATGGGAACAGATATACTTTTTTTAAAAAAGATTTCCAAGATCAAACCATACCAGGGAAAGACGTCTGTGTTGAGTTTTCTCCCAATAATAATAAAGCAACTTCCATAGAAATTTGTGAAACATGTTGCAAAGAAAATTCAAATATCATTTTTGGAATCACCAGTATATTTATTACATTAATTTTTGGATTTATTGGTACATTTATCAGTAGATTGTTATTTGCAAAACTACCTATAAAAAATGTATTAGTAGCTACAACATTACACTTCATTGTATCAACAATCTTAATTGTCCCAATTTTGGGTTATATTGTTTATGTAATTGGAGTTTTATATTTTACAGTTCAAAACTATAAATTAATCATGAAGCAATAAACAAATATCTTAATTGTTTATTGCTTTTTATAAACTTTTAAAATAATTGTGACTTTGAAGTAATAATACCATCTAGATCTGCATATAAATATTCTCCAGCATTAATTTTAGCTCCTGCAAACTCTAAACTAATATCTTCTTCATAAATGGATTCTTTAAAGCTTTTTCTAGGACATGTTCCCAAAGCATACAAAGCAACATCTATTTTTGATGTTTGTTCTATATCTCTTACATAACCATTTATGACTATTCCAGCCCAATTATTCTCTAAAGCATATTTCATTAGGTTTTCACCTACAACTGCATAATATTTAGAGCTTACATCAACAACAGCAATTCTTCCTTTTCCTTCACTTTTTAACAAAGTAATTAAACCACCATTTTGTTCATCTAACTTAAGTGTTACTATTTCTCCAAAACATTTTGAAGTATTACCATATGATTTAAATATATTATCAAAAACTTGTACGTTTTCTTTGTGTTCATCGCATAAATCTGCAGTGTAAAATTCCATTATCAATCCTATTAATTATTTGCAAAATTATTGCATGAAAATTATTAATCTCTTCTTACTGATGAGTGATTAAGGTACTTTTACTTATATTTTGATAGTATAATAACCTTTTAAATAATACCAATAAAATTGGTATAAACACAATAGTATGGGAAAAACATGAAAGTAGTAACAGGCGTAGTCGGAAATGATATACATGTTGTAGCAAACAGGTTAATTGATTTGTCTTTACAAGCCAGAGGATATGAAGTATTTAATTTAGGCGTTAATACCTACCTAGAAGAGTTCTTTGATGCAGTCATAGAAACAAATGCAGATGTTCTTTTAATTTCTTCACTAAATGGTGAAGCTGAAGGCTGGGGAAGAGAAGTTCAAGTTTTAAAAAGTACCTATGGGGACCAATTAGATGATGTTGTATTTATGATTGGTGGAAACTTAGTGGTGGGAACTGGTGATTCAGATGATATTGTTCCCCGCTTTAAAAACTACGGTTTTGACTTGGTGTTTCATCAAGTTGACTTAACAGTAGGATTAGATACCTTGGAAAATTATCTGAAAGGTCAATCAAAATGAGTTTATTGCAAGAAGAGCGAGAAATAATTTTAAGCAATGAATATGTGGATAATTTTGATTTTGCTGAAGTAGAAGAATTTGTAAAAAATGCAAGTAAAGATCTTTTTATTTCACACCATTTTAAAAATCAAAAAAAGATGCTTGTACAACCTCGTGGTGGTTTTCCAACCTATGAAAAACAATATGCACTGTATGAATTTTTTGTTAAATCTGATGTGGATGTTTTACCTTTAACTATTGATTCGAATACCAGACTTAATGATTATGCAACAGCTAAAAAAATGTTGCGTTTAAGCGAAGAAAATGAGATAGATATGTTAAATGGTTATCCTCTTGTAAGTCATGGATATAGAACAACCAGAAAAATGATTACTCATTTTAACAAACCCGTATCTCTACGTCATGGAACACCAGATGCAAGACTTTTAATTGAAACTGCAATTGCTTCAGGTATTTTTGAAATTGAAGGTGGGCCAATTACATATTTACTACCTTATTCAAAGAACTTTCCACTGGATAAAGCATTTTTGTATTGGAAATATGTTGAGAGAGTTTGTGCAAACTACTCACATCTTAATGAGCCAATAAATAGAGAATCATTTGGACCACTAACTGCTACACTAGTGCCTCCATGTATTACTATAGTTATTCAACTTTTAGAAATGTTATTATCTCTAGAAGAAGGAGTAAAATCTTTTTCAGTTTCTTTTGCACAAAATGGTTCCATGAATCAAGATATAGTAACAGGTGCGGTTTTACGAAAAATGGCTGCATATTATGCAAAGGAAATCAATTGTGAAGATGCAGCTATAAATCTTGTTTATCACCAATGGATGGGAGCTTTTCCTCAAAATAAAGACTTCGCTGAACAACTTATTAGTATGAGTACTATTATTGCCTCTATGGTTGGTGCTGATAAAATCATCACAAAAACCAGAGAAGAAGCTTCTGGAATACCAACAAAAGAAGCCAATGCAAAAACCGTTGCCAATACACAATATACCCTGAGAATTCTAAATGGATTGCCAAATGTTGTTGATGAAGAAGAAGAGGAAATTTTAACTCAAGAAGTAAAAGATATCATGAGTGCAGTCTTTAATGATAGCGCGGATACTTTATGGAGAAAAGTCTTTAACTGTATTAAAAATGGAATTATTGATGTTCCTTTTTCACCTCATATTATCAATCAAAATGAAATGATAACAGTAAGAGATAAATTTAAAAATATTAGAATTATCAAAAGAGGAAATGTGCCTATTTCTGATAAATGTTATAAATATGAAAAGTCAAAATGTGATTTAACAAAAGACACAACATCAATTGTAAATGATATTATTCATGATATAGGAATTATGCAATGGTAGATAAAGATAAATTATTAATAGATATAGGAAGTACATACTTTAAAATCTGTACAAATGATAAGTTGGAGCAACATTTTCGTGATTTTAACAAAGATATTTTTGATGATTTAACATACAAATGTGAAAATGTACTATCCAAGTTTAAAAAAGAAGATGTTTATATTTGCTCATCTGCCAATGGAGGATTAAATACATTAATCATTGGAATTACAAAGACATATTCCCTAAAGTATGCTACAAATATAGCCTTTAACTCAGGTATTAATATCATTGATACTGTTTTATACAGAGATATAGATGAAACTTCAATCCCAAGTGAATTAATTGATGTGGTTATAGTTGTAGGTGGAATCAACAGTGTTAAGAATGTTTTTGATGAGAGACTGTTTACATTTTTGAACAAGCTTTCTTATTCTAATATTGTTTATGTTGGTAGTGAAAAAGATAGCGAATATATCAGCTCAAACGTAGAAAACTTAGTTATTTTACCAAATATAATTAACAATAAATTATATGTAAAAGAAGATGAATTAAAAACCTATTTAACCAATCTTTATCAAGCTGATATTATGGGAAAAGAAGATATCAAACATCTCTATGATATTACCTCCAATCAGATTTATTCAACTCCATATATTGTAAACAAAACCCTTTCAAAAATAAATACCAAGTTTGTTATTGCAGACCCATATATTTTAATTGATATTGGTGGGGCTACTACTGATATTCATTACTCAAAAGACTTAGTCAATGATAATATGGTAATAGATACTGAGTATGATAGACTAGTATTTAAAAAATTGGGTGTTTTTAAATCACGTGAATCTTTAATCTTTTCAGCGAAAAACAATGAGTTTGTATATGAGTTATTGGCTCATTTAAAAGTAACCGAAAATATTTTTGAAGAACAAAGTGAAAAAGCAACAAAAACTTTAATGCAATTGGCCATTTTCCTAGTACTTTGTAAGGTCTCTTCACACAATGATGCCTACATTACATTGAAGTTAAATGTTTTAAATTCAGTTGTCTTTACAGGTGGTATTACAAAAGTATTACTACAAGAAGATATAGAAAATATCGTGTCATTTTTCTATAAGAAGATTTTAAATTCAGCACATAATCCAACTTTGGTTTTAGATAGTAACTATGATATCTGGACCTTGGGTATTGTGAGTTAAAAGGAATAATATGTCAATAAATTGTATCAGAACCCTAATAGAATCAGCAAACAATACACAGCCTCAAAAAACTGCTATTGTTTATGAAAATACAAAACTTACTTATGAAGAATTATTTGTTAAAGTGAACCAAGTCGCTTTTTACTTAAAAGAGTTAGATTTACCCACAGGAAGCAGAATTGGTCTGTACTCCAATAAACAAATTGATCAAGTTGTGGCTATCTTAGCTATTCTTTCCACTGATTATATTCTTGTGCCATTGACTACATTACTAAAAAGTGAACAAGTAGAATATATTATTGAAGATTGTGACATCAAATGTATTATTACAGATAAAGTAAAAATTAAAAGTATTGAAAAAATTGACTTTAAGGGTCATCTTATTTCCTTTGAAACCACGGACAAACAAACCGCATCCTTTGAAGAAATATACAAATACTATAATAAACCCTTCGAGGCAAATGTTTCAGGACATCAAAATGCAGTAATTACTTATTCATTTGGACTAAGTGGTCGACCTAAAGGTATTGTAATTTCACATAGAAACTTAATTGACTCTGCACGTGTTGTATCTCAATACTTAGATCTAAAAAAAGATGATGTGATTTCAGGTGTTTTAATTTTTAATCTTGATTACGGATTAAATCAAATATTTTGTTCGCTTTACAAAAAAGCCACCTTAGCATTACATCGTTTTTTACTTCCAGTTGACTTTTTCAACCACTTAATCAATGATAAAGTATCTATTCTTCCTATCATGCCTATTAACCTTACTCAAATATTTGATGAAGATTTTAGTAAACTTCCAAGTGCGAATATTCTATCTAATGTAAGAATCATCACTTCTTCAGGTGGTAATGTTACAAGTAAAATGGTCAATGATGTGGAAAAACTATTTACTAATGCTAAGTTTTATTCTATGCATGGTTTAACAGAAGCATTTAGATCAACGTATTTAGAGCCTGAGCAATTAAAAATAAGACCCACTTCAATTGGTAAAGCTATTCCTGATGTTGAGCTGTATGTCATCAACGAAAATGGAGAAGAGTGTAAACCAAGAGAAGTTGGTGAATTAATTCATCGTGGTAGTTATATCTACAGAGGCTTTTGGAATGGTGAAGAAGAAACAAAAACAAGATTTAAAAGTATAAAAATTTTAGATAAAGTTCTTAACCTAGAAGGTAACTTGGTGGATGAAATAGTCATTGCCAGTGGTGATTACGTATACAAAGATGAAGAAGGTTATATCTTCTTTGTTTCAAGAAATGATGATATGATTAAATCAAGAGGGTTTAGAATAAATCCAATCGAAATTGAGACAGTAGTAAATAACAATATTAAAGAAATCAATAAATGTGTTGTTTTTTCAATTGAGAATGAAGAAATAGAAGAAGAAATTGTTTTAGTGTATACAAGCGCCAATGAAGTATCAAAAAACGAAATTTTATTTGAGCTTAAAAAACATCTTGCTAGTTATATGTTACCTGCTAGAATCATATACAGAAAGAACCTACCATTAAACCCACATGACACATCAAAAGTGAATAAAGAAGAATTAAAAAAAGAAATACAAGAAGGTAAGTAATCAATTATTTTGGATGATATACTCATCCAAAATGTTAAATTCATTAAAGTATAAAAGTCTTATTTAAACTGAATCTTATTGTTTTCATCTTCTTTATCTTTGAAGTATTGGTAAAAAACAATGGACGTTATTAAACACACAACAGTTACAAGCGTAAGTAAAATTGATTCAGTCATAATCTTCCCTTTAATGTTTTGGATGTAAGAAGTTATCAAACCAATTTGATTTTGTAATTTTAATCCATTTTTCATCTGGAATCAGACTCAAAACAGCAAGTAAAATAAACATCACTATCAAAAAAATGACTTCAATACTCAATTCAAACATAGCGATGTCCGTAATTAAATCAGACACATTCACATCCCAAAATTATATTTTTTTTCACGTGTAAAATAGTAATAAAATAATGTGGCAAAATTGTGGTATTGAAATAAATATTTCAATATTTTACAATCATGCCACAATTTTTATGGTATCATTAAAAAAATAATAAAATCGGATTGAAATAGATCCAAGTTAAAAGAGAAACTGAATGAAACAACTGTTCAAATTAATTTTTGTCATTATCTTTACGAGTACTTTATTTGCAGAAGATTTTTCTGAGATGAGTACCCAAGAGCTCATTGCTATTATGGGATATGTAAAACCTGCAAACCTACCTAAATTTAAATCAGAACTAAGAAGTAGAGTTTCTTCCATGAGTTCAAATGAGAAAAAAAAATACAAAAAAAATCTATCAAAAATGAAATAATAATATGAAACAAAAACTTCTAATACTTGAAGATGATTTAACATTAAACGAAACTTTAGTAGATTTTTTTGAAGAATTAAACTATGAAGTAGTACCTGTTTATGATGGAGAAGATGCCTATTCAAAAATTTATGAAAGTAATTTTGATCTTTTTGTACTGGATGTAAATGTTCCTTCCATGAATGGTTTTGAATTACTTAAAAATGTAAGGGCTCAAAACATACACACTCCTGCTATTTATATGACTTCTTTGAACTCAATGGATAATCTTGAAGAAGGGTATGACAGTGGTTGTGATGACTATATTAGAAAGCCCTTTTTATTAAAAGAGTTACACTTAAGAGTTAAAACTATTTTAAATAGAAGTTTTCATCATGTAAATGATGAAAAATTAAAAATAACTGACAGTATTTATTTTGATATCAATACAAATATTTTATATAACCAAAATGAACCTTGTAACATCAAAAATAAAGAAGCCAAACTTTTAAAGTTTTTTTTACAAAATAAAGACCAAATCATCACTCATGATAGAATATATGAGGCTTTATGGGAATATGATGAAGATTTTAGTGAAAATGCTTTAAGAACTTATATTAAAAATATAAGAAAAATCATAGGAAAAGAAAAAATTGTTAGCATTAAAAAACTCGGTTATCGATTTACATCACAGTGAGAAAAAAACTCTAGTAGGTTTTTTCTCTTTATACATTACCCTGTGTATTGTAATACTTATTTTTATTTCTTTTGTTTATTACAAGTTCCAAAAAGACTTAATGTTAAGTCAAAAAAGAATTGATCTGCAAAACTACTCCAATGAATTTATAATTGAACTTAAACAACTACATATCAATTTTGATAAAAATAGAGTTTACCCAAGAGATACCCGTTTTAAAACTGCAATTTATGACAGTGACAAACAACTTATATTTTCCACCTTAAAGTCTAGCAGTGTTCAATTAGATAATATCGTTTATACCAGTAATAAAACCATCCATTTTATAAAAGAACCTGAATCATATTATTTGGGTGCAAGATATGTTATTTTAGAAATTGAAGATAATGAAACTTGGTTAGATGATATTGAGCAAGAGATAATAATATTCACAAGTATTGGTTTGGTCATAATGTTGTTTATTGGATATTGGTTGTTGCAACTGTTTATCAAACCAATGCGCGATGCGATGCATTTATTAGATAGATTTATCAAAGATACTACCCATGAGTTAAATACACCTATCAGTGCCATAGTAGCCAATATTGAAATGATAGACACCTCACATTTAGATGACAAACTGGCTCGTAAAATTAGACGAATCGATATAGGAGCGAAAACAGTCTCAAATATCTATCAAGACTTGACATATTTAACACTCAATCATCAAATCATGTCACAAAATGAAAATCTAGATGTAGGGGAAATCTTATACCAAAGAGTAGAGTATTTTTCAACATTGGCCAATGTTAAACATATAGAGTTTAAAATGGATGTTCAAGAGAATATTATTTTGTTGATTGATATTAAAAAACTTTCAAAACTAATTGATAATCTAATTTCAAATGCTATTAAATACAACAAAATTAATGGTACTATAGATATCATTCTTAAAGATAAACACCTAAGTATTTTTGATTCTGGTAAAGGTATTAAAAAAGAACAACTGGCTTTATTGTATGATAGGTATTCAAGATTTGATAAAACTGTTGGCGGTTTTGGGATAGGATTAAATATTGTTTCTATGATTTGTAAAGAGTATTATTTAGAAATTGATATTAGTTCAGAAGTAAATATAGGAACAAAGGTAGATGTTAAATGGAAATAAAATTATTTATGAAAAACCTACTCAAAGTAACTGTGTCACTTGGAATACTCTTTGTATTTACAAGTCAAGTTCAAGGATCAGTTTATACACAAAACTGTATAGCTTGTCACAAAGAAATACCTGTAAGTATTGACAAATATTTTTATAGATATCTTTTAAAATATAGCAGTGAAAAAAAAGTAAAACATGCAATAAAACACTATTTGCAAAATCCAAGTCAAGAAAAAACGGTTATGGCCGATGCCTTTATCAATAGATTTGGAATTAAAAACAAATCAAAACTATCGGATAAAGATTTAGAAAATGCCATTAATGAGTATTGGAAAACATTCAAAATATTTGGAAAACTCAAATAACACTTCAATAATATACATTAACATTAACTCACATATAATATCCACAATCATTTCACTTTTATAATCTACAATTCTATATACATATCAAACAAGACATGTAATTAACTAAATCTTCAAACCTTTGGTTTGATTATTTTTTATCCAAGAGGAAAATAGAATGAAAAATATAGGAATAAAAATTTTAGCAGTATGTACAATTTTAGGAGCATCTTCTTTGTTCGCGGATGGTGCAGATTTATATAAACGATGTGCGGGATGTCATGGAATCAATGGTGAGAAAAAAGCATTAGGTAAAAGTGAAGTTATCAAAGCTTGGGATACAGAAAAAACCTTTGCAGCATTAAAAGGCTATAAAGATGGTTCATACGGTGGAGCAATGAAAGGTGTCATGAAAGGTCAAGTAATCAGACTAAGTGATGATGATTTAAAAGCAATATCTGAACATATCTCAACGTTAAAATAAATACAAAAAATAAAGGAATTAGCATGAAAAAATTATTACTATTTTTATTAATATCATTTGGATTATTATTCGCAGATACAAGAGTTTATCATAGCAAAGTTGATGTAATAAGAAGTGAAGCACTATATAAAACTGTCAATAAAAAAATACCTTATGAAGAATGTTATGATCATGAGTATACTCAAAAAGTTCCAACATACTCAAATAGAAGATCAAACAAAGATAATAGTTTGGGATTGGACACACTTTTAGGAGTAACGGGTGGAGTTGTTGTTGGAAACCAAATAGGAAAAGGCAATGGTAAAGTTGCTGCTAAAATCATTGGTGGTTTATTGGGTGGTGTTATTGCACATGAAATAAGAAACAACGGAAGATCAAATACACAAAGTAATGATTACTACTATGAAACAAAAAATGTAAGAAAATGTAAAACAAAATATGATACTTATGACGAAGAAGTTCAAGTAGGATATAAAAACTTCTTTATGTTTCAAGGAAGAGAAGTTTATAAAATAACAAAAAGACCAAGAAAAAGTATCAGCATCAAAAATACAATATCATTCTAAAAAACTTTGAGGATATTTGATTTATCCTCAAAAGTAAAACAAAAATTGTCATTTTTTTATATCTCAATAGCTAAGATAATTTTACATTTTCAAACTTCTCCTTTATTAGATAAAATTTACTTTAATTTTTATATATATTTTGATAACATCATATTAATATAAAGATAATATTTAACAAATATATAAAGTGATACCCTATTGTAATGAATACTCAAATAACTCTAAGTGAAGACCAACAAGATTGTTTACAAGAACTAATGAACATAGCCTATGGTTCAGCAACAGCTGCCATATCAAGTATTCTTGATGCTTTTGCAACGCTGAGTGTTCCACAAATTTCAGTAATTGATACACATAGTCTTAAATCGCATTTACTGGATAATATCAAAGTTGAAAACTCACATTTTATTTCTTCACAGACTTTAAATGGAAAAATTGCTGGTGAGTGTCTATTTGTAATAGGTGAGCAGTCTTCAATAAATATGGCCAAGGAATTTGGATTTGAAAATGACGAAATTACACAAAATGAACTGTGTGATGTTATTTTAGAAATTACAAATATTTTATCTTCTGCAACCATTAGTAAACTTGCCGATGAAATGGGAACGGTTGTTTCCTTCTCACCTCCACATATTCATATATTAAACTCAATTGAGAATTTCGACAATCAATATTTGGATAAATATCAAAAAGTCATTATCATCAAAACCCAATTGAATTTTGAAAATCAAAATATCAATGCAGAACTACTGATTTTGACAACAGATGATTCTATCGTATTTATAAGAGATATGTTAGATAGAATTATAGAAGAATTCTAATGAATACCAAACAAAAATTTGATCTCATTTGTGATACAGTTGACAATGGGATTATTCTCTTGGATCAAAACTTACAAGTACATTATTGGAACAATTGGTTAGAGAGCAGGACTAATATCTCATTAACTCAGATTAAAAATAAATATTTAGAAGATTTTTTTCCCAATATCAATAAAAAAACACTTGATAGAAAAATCAAAACAGCTCTTAATTTAAACTCCCCTACTTTTTATAATTCCGATATCAATCATTATTTGCTTGATATTGAACTTAATAAGGTTACAAACAAAGTTTTTAATTTTATGAGACAAAGTGTTACCATCACTCCGTATGATAGGAATTTAGGCTTGGTTATTGTTTACATTTATGATACTACCTTATTATGTGAGGTTAATCATAAATTAGAAAAAAGAAATGATAATCTAAAAGAAAAACAGCTCCTTTTAAAAGAAGAAATTAATAACATTGAGCTTTTGCTTGATGCAACAATGGACGCGATGTTTGTTTTTCAAGAAGGTTTTTGTATCAATGCAAACAATATAGGACTTGAACTATTTGGATTTAAAAATAAAAAAGATGTTCTGAGTAGAAAAATTCTCGATTTTCTAAAAAATAACTCTGATTTGGATTTATCACATCATTACAATAAACCTTTTGAGGTTCAACTCATCAAAAAAGATGATACTTTTTTTTCAGCACTTATTAAAATCAAGAAGGTTATTTTAAACAAATCGAAAATAGAAATCATGTCTGTAGTAGATTTAAGTGAACTAAAATCAAAAGACAAACTTATAGCAGAGCAATCAAAACTAGCTGCTATGGGAGAAATGATTGGAAATATTGCTCATCAATGGAGACAACCTTTAAATACTATTAGCACAGCGGCCAGTGGAATAAAACTTCTTAAAGAATGTGAAGCACTAGATGAAAAAGACTTAGAGGAATCATTGGAAGGTATTATTAAAAGTACAAAATATTTATCCCGAACAATTGATGATTTTAAAGATTTTTTACAAGGGGACAAAGAAAAGATAACATTTAATTTAAAAAATAATATCAAAAAAGACTTGTCAATTTTAGAGGGCATGTTAAAAAGTTCTCATATAAATATAATTGAAGTGCATGAAATATCTTTAGAATTATTTAGTTATGATAATGAACTTTCTCAAGCCATTATCAATATTTTAACCAATGCTAGAGACGCTTTTAAAGACAAAGATATATCCGATAAATATATATTCATCTCTACATATATCAAAAACAATCATGCAGTAATAGAAATCAAAGATAATGCAGGAGGAATATCTCCTGCTATTATCAATAAAATTTTCGAGCCCTACTTTACAACCAAGCACAAAAGCTTGGGTACTGGGTTGGGACTTTATATGACTCAGCAAATAATCAAACAAAATATCAATGGTCAAATCACAGTAGAAAATGCAAAATATCTACATAATCATGAAAAATTTGAAGGTGCATCTTTTACCATACAAATACCACTGTAGATATGCCTTTATAAAGTCTGTTAAGGAATATTTATTTCAAACCTTGATTGACTTAGACTCAAGTTTTAGATATAATTTCCAAAAAATTGAATGTTAATTAATGGAGAATAAATGGCCAAAAGTTTGTACGAAACTTTAGAAGTAAATGATAACGCAACAACAGCTGAAATTAAAAAATCTTATAGAAAACTAGCTCGAAAATATCATCCTGATGTGAACAAAGACAAAGATGCCGAAGAAAAATTCAAAGAACTAAATGCAGCATATGAAGTACTTAGTGATACAGATAAAAAGTCTCAATATGACCAATATGGTGATTCTATGTTTGGTGGACAAAACTTTCATGACTTTGCACAAGGTCAAGGTGGTGGTGTGGACTTGGATGAAGTTCTTAGAAATATGTTTGGAGGCGGTGGCGGCTTTGGTGGTGGATTTAACCAGGGTGGTTTTGGACAAGGTGGATTTGGTGGATATGAACAACCAGACTTAGACGTCCAAGCACAAATTACAATTTCTTTTGATACTGCCATTTTAGGTGGGAAACAACACATTTCATTAAACAATAATAGTTTTGATATTAAAATACCTGAGGGTATTAAAGATGGTCAAAAAATACGAGCTAAAGGCAAAGGTAAAACAATGCCAGGTCATCCAGTGGGTGATTTAATTATCAAAATAAATGTATCTGAGAGTATCGAATATGAAAGAGAAGAGTTTACACTCACAAAAACTTTTGATATTCCACTTAAAACTGCCCTATTTGGCGGAAAAATTGAAATTAAAACCATTCACAAAGATATAACACTCAAAGTACCTTCGAACACAAAACAAAGTCAAAAGTTTAGAGTTAAAGAATTGGGTGTTTTAAATAAAAAAACTTCCATAAAAGGTGACTTATATTTAAGAGCAAATATAGTACTTCCAAAGATTGAAGACTTAGACGAAAGTTTGGTTACTTTAATGGAAGAGAAATTACCAGTAAACTAAGGTATAAATATGGATAATAGTAATAGTTATATTGAACCTGTATATTTAATAAGTGCAGTAGCACAAATACTAAATATCCATCCCCAAACTCTACGTCAATATGAAAGAGAAGGTTTAATAAAACCTTCTCGAACCAATGGAAAAATACGTCTGTATTCACAAAAAGATATTGATAACATTAAAACAGTTTTAACTTTGACACGAGAACTAGGAATTAATCTAGCAGGAGTAGATGTAATATTAAAACTGAATAAAAAAATTGAAAAACTAGAAAGTGATATTGAAATCTATAAAACTAGAATCAGAGACATTGATGGTGTGGGTGTAGTACCTTCATCAAAAGCATTGGTACTTAAAAAAACTTCTAACGAAATAGTTATTGTAGAAGAGTAAAATACTCTTCTATTTTATAATTGATATTTAACTACGTAGTTTCTCATCAACGGAGGAAGATCTAAATAGTTTTCATCATCTGGTGATAATTGTTGAGCACTATTTTCACCTGAGGAGTTAGAATCTGAATCAAAGTTTTTAACTTCTTGCTTTGATTCAAAACCAGTTGCAACAATAGTAATTTTAACTTCATCTTTTTCAAGTGTATCATCAGAGGTTGTACCAAAAATCACTTCTGCATTGTTATCAATGGTATCATGGATTGTTCCCATAACATTATTAATTGTAAACAGTGAAACTTGAGGATGTATATTAAAATGGATCAATATACCCTTAGCACCTCCTAGAGATACCTTATCCAATAAAGGAGACTCAATAGCATCTTCTAAGGCTCTTTGAGCTGCATCTTCACCTTTTGCTTTACCAATTCCCATTAATGCCATACCACGATGTTGCATAATCGTTTTAACATCAGCAAAGTCAGTATTAATATCTGAATTACCAGGATTTAAAATAACTTCACTCATTCCATTTACTGCTTGGAATAAAATATTATCAATTATTTTAAAAGCATCTTTCATCCCAATGCTCTCATCAATAATTTCAAGCAATCTATCATTTGGAATAACAATAATAGAATCACTGACTTTTTTTAATTCTTCAAGACCAAGATTGGCCAAACCAGCTCTTTTTTTACCTTCCCAAGTAAAGGGTTTTGTTACAACTGAAACAGTGAGTGCACCCACATCTTTTGCTGCATTTGCAATAATAGCTGCAGCTCCAGTTCCAGTACCACCACCAAGACCAGCAGCAATAAAAACAATATCAGCGCCATCAAGGGAGCTTTTAATATCATCATAACTCTCAACCGCCGCATCACGTCCAACTTCAGGTTTCATTCCTGCACCTAAACCTTTAGTAAGTTTAAGTCCAAGTTGGATTTTCTTAGGAGCTTTAGAAATATGTAAGACCTGTAAATCAGTATTTGCAGCGATTAAATCAATTTTATGACTACCTTCTGTAATCATATGATTAATCATATTACAACCACCACCACCTACTCCAATAACTGCAATTTTGGCAACATTATCAGATAGTACTTGAGTAGGCATATTGATTTCAATATCATCTACTTTAAATAAATTATTTTCCATTAAAACCACTCCGATACTTTATTCCAAAATTTAGACACACCTTTTTTCTTTGCACTTTTTGGAATAATTGATAATGGTGTAGGTTCAGTTTCAATATAACTTGTTTCACTTTGTTTATCAATTGTTTTGACAATTTTAGGTTGTTCATATGTTTGTTGTACTCTTTGTCTAAGTTTCTTATTTGAATCTAGTTCAAAATTCACATTGGTATCTAAACCATATAGAAGAAGTCCAACAATGGTTGACATGGTTGGATCTTCAAAGTTTACATACCCATTTTTTATATTTACTGGACTTGAAATTTTAACTGGTATATTTTCAAACACATTTGAAGCCAGTTCTTTCATACCAATTAGTTGACTCATCCCACCAGTAATTACAATACCAGCCCCCATATAATCAGAGATTCCACTGTCAATTATCTTTTCTTTAATTAAAATTAGAGTTTCTTCAACACGAGCATGAATAATTGTTTGAACTGAATCTAAATCCATTTCTTTGGTATTTTGTTCATCACCAATAATAGGAATTTTGACTTTCTTGATTGCCAAATCATCATTTTTATATGAACTTAATAAATTACCATATTTTATTTTTAACATCTCTGCAGCGTTTGGAGGAGTGTGTAACATGACAGATAAATCATTGGTAATATGAGAAGACCCAACAGGTACAAAGTCATTATACAAAATTGACTTTCCTTTAAAACAAACAAAGTCAGTTGTACTTCCACCTATATCAATAACACCCGTTCCAAATCTTTTTTGTTCGTCATTAAGTACAGATAGTGCTGAAGAATAACCATTTAGTACAAAATTACTTACTTCAAGTCCTGAAGCTTTCATAGCACCTTTAATATTAGTCAATACTGTCTTTTTTGCAGTGACTATATAAACAGAGACTTCAAGACGAGCGCCATTCATATTTAAAGGATTATCAATGGATTGAGAATCATCTACTTTAAAATATATAGGTAACACATGAATAACATCATATTCTGGAACTATTGTTGCATTATATAAAGCCATTTGAAGTACTTGATTAATTTCGTTTTCTGTTATTAATCCATTTGGAACATTAACACTTCCCGTACTTCTAATTCCTTTAGTGCTGGCTCCTGAAATTGAAACCAGCGTTCTATCAATACTACTTTGAGTACTTCTTTTGGCATTTTGGATTACATTATTAATTGCAGTTGATGCAACTTCAATATTTGTAATTAATCCTTTATTGATACCGTCACTTGATTCAATACCCATACCTAATATATTAATATTACCGTTTAAATCATTTTGTGCTACTACAGCTGTTATATTTGTAGAGCCAATATCAATTGCTAAAAGAGTATTACTCAATTAATGTTCCTTTCTACCGTATGTATCGTTTGTTTCGTTTGTATTTTCACTTAATGTTGATTGTACTTCATATCTACTTTCTAGTCGTTTAACAAAACTTGACATTAACTCACTGTTTTGTAAATTACTTAAAGTACTTTTTACGATGTTGTCTTTTTCTGAATCATATTTTGAAAGTCTACTGTCATTGATATTATATAAAACAATTTTATTTTCAATGTTTATTTGACCTTTTTTCTCCGTCACTGCGAATAAAGCATTTAAAAATTGTGCTGCTTCATTTGCATTAAGTCCAGTTATTTTATCAAAAGAATCTCTTGAAATATATCCTAATTTAACACCAGAGAAATTTTCAAGTTCTGTTTTTGCAAGTTCTTCAAGTTTTATTCTTTTAGACTCAACATCAAAGTCTTTTTTAACAGCATATTTTGCAACATCATATGTCAAAGGCTTTGGATTAAATTGATTTAACACTCGAATAAGAATATAATTATCACCTTCTAAAAATGGTTTAATTAAACTTCCTTTTGAAGCTGTTCTTACTTTTTCTCTATTTTCTGGACTAAATCCAAGTTTGTCTTCAAAAACAATTGATGAATCTGTAATATTCTTTTCACCTTTTTTAACTTTTAAATAAGTTTTTAAAGCAACTTTTTTTGT
>MAAG01000033.1:3387-3698 GCA_002163065.1 Arcobacter sp. 31_11_sub10_T18 | reverse complement strand
AGCTGCAATGACATGAACCAGTGGTCCACCTTGAATTCCAGGGAAAATTGCAGAGTTAACTTTTTTAGCAATGGCTTCATCATTTGTCATGATCATTCCACCTCTAGGTCCTCTTAGTGTTTTATGGGTAGTTGTAGTTACTACATCTGCATAAGGGAAAGGAGACATATGTAAGTCTGCAGCTACTAATCCAGCAACATGAGCGATATCAGCAAATAATATAGCTCCCACTTCATCAGCTATTTCTCTGAATTTTTTGAAATCAATTTCTCTGGCATAGGCACTAGCACCACAAACAATAATTTTTGGTT
>MAAG01000033.1:0-3364 GCA_002163065.1 Arcobacter sp. 31_11_sub10_T18 | reverse complement strand
TTTTGGTTGAGTGATTTTAGCAATATCCATTACTCTATCATAATTGATTCTACCATCAAGCTCTACACCATAAGTAAATGAATGATAATTTTTTCCAGAAAAAGAAGGTTTAGAACCATGAGTTAAATGTCCTCCATGAGAAAGATCCATACCAAGAATTTTATCACCAGCTTTTATTAATGCAGCATATACTGCACCATTAGCTTGAGAACCTGAGTGGGGTTGAACATTTGCATATTTACATTTAAAAATTTCACACGCTCTATCAATTGCCAATTGTTCAGCTTTATCAGCAAACTCACATCCACCATAATATCTTTTGTAAGGGTAACCTTCAGCATATTTATTGGTAAATATTGATCCCATTGCTTGCATTACTGCTGGGCTTGTGAAGTTCTCACTTGCTATCATCTCTAGGTGATTTGTTTGTCGCTCTAATTCATCTTCAATAATATCGAAGATCTCTGTATCTGCTTGTTGTAAATTGTTGTTTGATAGATAACTCATGTTATTTTTCCTCTTCATCGTGTAAATTTATTTCATTTTGTACTGGTTTCATTGCTGGGAAAAGCAATACGTCTCTGATACTGTGTTGATTTGTCAACATCATTACCAGTCTATCAATTCCGATACCTTGTCCAGCTGTTGGAGCCATACCATAAGATAAAGCGTTTACAAAGTCTTCATCCATTTCGTGTGCTTCATCATCACCTGAATCTTTTGCATCCATTTGACCCTCAAATCTGCTTAATTGATCTAATGGATCATTTAACTCAGAAAAGGCATTGGCAATTTCTTTTCCTGCCATGAATAACTCAAATCTTTCAGTTAAGTGCGGTTTATCATCACTTCTTCTTGAAAGTGGTGATATTTCAACTGGATATTCAGTGATAAATGTTGGGTTAATTAATTTTGCCTCAACATATTCGTCAAATAGTTCACCTTGTAGTTGACCTAAATTTAAATTGGGTTTAACTGCTACTTTGTTTTCTATTAAGTAACTTACAATTTTATCTTTGTCTTCAACAATATCAGCTGGTACTCCACCAATTTCAATTAATGATTGAATTAATGGAATTTCAATAAATTCATTAAAGTCAATTTTAACATCACCATATGGTAATACTTTTGGTAAGTCTAGGTGTTCAAATAAATATTCAAAATATTCTTTTGTGATTTTGATTAAATCTTTGTATGTTTTATAAGCCCAGTAAAATTCAATTGAAGTAAACTCAGGGTTATGTGTTGCATCCATACCTTCATTTCTAAAGCATCTATTGATTTCAAATACAGCTTCAAATCCACCTACAATTAATCTTTTTAAATATAACTCAGGTGCTATTCTTAAAAATCGATCAACACCTAGTGCATTGTGATGTGTTGTAAATGGTTTGGCGTTAGCTCCACCAGCGATTGGATGCATCATAGGAGTTTCAACTTCTAAGAAACCTTTGTCTTCAAAGAATCTTCTTGTAAGTGAGATCACTTTTGATCGTGTATGGAAAGTTTTTCGAACTTCTTTATCCATAATAAGGTCTAAGTATCTTTGTCTGTATCTTAACTCTTTATCTTGAATACCATGAAATTTTTCTGGTAATGGAGAAATAGCTTTTGTAAGGATTTTTAAATCATGAACATGAAGTGATAATTCACCTTTGTTTGTCACAAAAGGATATCCCGCAACTTCAATAATATCACCAACTTCCATTAGTTTTTTAATTTCGTTGTAAAATCCTTCAGGGAGATTGTCTCTTGATACATATATTTGTAACAGTCCACTTTCATCTTCGATTTTAAGAAAACTTGCTTTTCCCATAAGTCTGTAAAACTTAATTCTACCTGCAACAGTATAATCTCTGTTTTCATCTCTTTTGTCTTCTAAGTTTTCTACATCAGAATTTACATTTAAAAATTTACCAATAGTAGTATTTCTTTTACTATCATTACTATATGGGTTATAACCCAGTTCTCTTAATTTATCAGCTTTTTCAATTCGTTGCTGTATATATTTGTTCTCAAACAATACTATGTTCCTTTATTTTATTTCTTCGTTTGCTTCTTTTATTTCTTTGTCTACAACTTTTTCAAGAACCACTTCTTGTTTAGTTGTTGTTTCTTTAACACTGTTAATCGTTTCTTCAACTTTTTGTGTTACTTCAGCAGTCATTTCTTCGACTTTTTTAGCTACGGCTTCTTTTGTCATATCTGCTGCGGCTTCTTTTGTAGCAGTCACGGCTTGATCAACACTTTGTTCAACTTTACTTGTTGCTTGTGCAATGTCAAGTTTGATGATATATGCTCCAACTTCAACTAGCAATGGATAAGAATATGTATCAGCAAAATTAGTTTCTAATTTGTCTTTAAATACTTTTACTTGAGATAAAGCATAGATAATAATTGAAACAATTAAAAATACTTTTCCTGCACCAAAAATAAATCCAAAAGTTCTATCAATGATTCCTAAACCACTCATAGAAGACATCTTGCTCAAAATTAATCCAACGATGTACATAACAACCCAGAATCCAATAAGACCAGCTATAAAACCTACAAGTTTAATTGATGATTCATTTTCTAATGCTAATAATGGAGAAATGTATTCCCCAATATCTGTTGCAGCTCTAGAAGCTACGAAAATACCACCAACAATACCTATTAAACCAAATACTTCTTTTATAAAACCTCTGAATAATCCTTTTAAACCTAAAAGAACAGTAACTGATACAATTACTATATCAAAAATCGAAATATCTTGCATTGGAATCCTTTATAAATAATGCGTATGGTATCAAATTTTTGCAAAATCAAAGTTTAATTCTCCTAAAAAGATTTTTTGCTCTTTTTTTAAGTCTAAATTGATTGTAATTTCTAGGTATCAATATTTTTTTAACTAAAAATTGGATACAATCACACATAATGATAAAAAGATATGAAACTAAAAAAATTTATGTAGGTGATGTTGCTATTGGTGGAGATGCACCAATATCTGTGCAATCAATGACCTTTAGTAAAACTTCTGACATAGAAGCTACCGTTGAGCAGATAAAACTCTTGCATTTTGCAGGGGCTGATATCGTTCGTCTTGCTGTTCCTGATAAAGAAGCAGCATATGCGCTTAAAGAGATTAAAAAACAATCTTCTTTTCCTCTTGTGGCGGACATACACTTTAATCACAAATTGGCTTTAATTGCTGCAGAAGTGGTTGATTGTATCAGGTTAAATCCAGGGAATATTGGTAACAAACAAAGAGTTGCAGAAGTAGTGAAAGCTTGTCAAGAACGCAATATTCCAATTCGTATTGGTGTAAACTGTGGTTCACTAGAGAAAGAGTTTGAACAAAAATATGGACAAACTGCAGAAGGTA
>MAAG01000010.1:16026-18943 GCA_002163065.1 Arcobacter sp. 31_11_sub10_T18 | reverse complement strand
CTTTCAAGGCTCTGGATACCTAGAAGTGTCCGTTTATCAACAGCTAGCATAAAATCGTCTATAGGTTCCATGATTTTATGCTTTGCTAAATAATAAGCTCTAGAATGCATCAGTTTAATCGCCAATTCTTGATTGGAGTCTCTTTTCAGTAGATATTCACCTTGATCATTTTTATACAAACCTTCCATAGCATTAAAGGCTTCTACTTCCAGATTAACCAAATCATTTGAATTGTTTTCTGCTAGCGTTAGTTGTAGCAATTCACTTTTTTTAAAAGGAAGTAATGAAATTAGCTTTTTCAGTGAGGTTTTAGTCCCATCGGGATGATTAGTTGTTCTTTTAGATGCTTCTAAATCCCAATAAATTGTATTGTAGTTCATTGGTCTATTTTTCTCTCCATTTCTAATAGACAAAGTATCAAAGTATTGTTGTTTAAATAGTTTGTCAGATGTCACCACATAAGTTCTAGCAAAATGAGTCAAGTCATCAGAACTCTGTCTTAATTTATCTGCAATTTGCATCATTTTATATCTATCATTTTCATACCCATAAACTTGAGTACTATCAGATTTAATATTTTGAATAAGTACAAAAATAAATATTACAAAAATTAAATTAAATAAAACAACATAATTATTCATTGTTTTAATATTAGAATCAAACATTAATCACCTCATATTCGAAAAAATAATTCACATTAGACTTTTTCAAGTTTAAACCTTATATCAAATACAGCACCTTTAGAGTAATTATAAGCTGTAATCTTTCCATTCATATTTTCTTCAATTATCATTTTAGACATATATAATCCAAGTCCAGTACCTTTACCTTGCTCTTTACTTGTAAAATACGGTTCAAATACTCTGTCAAGTATTTCAAGGGGAATTCCCCCTGCATTATCAGATATTTTTATCACTATAAATGATTCTTCCTCTTTAATATCAACATTAATCATTGCTTTATTATTTTTCTGTTTAATAAACTCATCTTTTGCATTGGAAATAATGTTTAAAATAACTTGTTGGAATTCTGACTGAAGCCCAAGAATAATACTTTTTTCATTACCATTTACTTCTATTACAATTCCATTATCATTTAATTGTGCAGATATTAGATTGACAACAGAATAAATTGTGTCCTTTAAGTTAAATGATTTTTTGTTTTTATCAATTCTAAAAAAATTTCTAAAATCATCAATTGTTTTGGACATATAGTTAATCAGATTCATATTGTCTTTTACAAAGTCTTGTGAATATTTTTCATCTATTATGTTGTCTTCATAATCATACAAAACCATTTGAATATTACCTGCAATTGCATTTAATGGTTGTCTCCACTGATGAGCAATGGATCCCACCATTTCCCCCATGGCTGCCAGCTTAGACTGTTGTGATAATAGTTGGTCTTTTTTTTGTATTTCTGTAACAGCCGTTGTGATTTTTAAATTTTGTTCTTGTGTTAGGTTCTCAAATTTATCCAAAGTTTTATTCAAGGAATTTTTCATGAGCAAAAATTCACCTTGGCAAAACAATTTCATTCTATGTTTAAAGTTTCCACTTGATAGTTCCAGAAAGGCAGTGTTAATATTAATGACAATTCGTTCAAGGTTTTGAGAAAAGTTATCTATGACAAAAGAGAGTTCAGAAATAAGCATATTATCCCCACCATAGTTTAAATTTTTGCAAAACTTTCCATTTTTGATATTTCCTAATTTAACAGATGCATTTTTAATAAAATCTTTTTCTTCATTAATCTTTTCTTCCACATACTTAATATCACTGTCTAATCTTAATAACATTAGTGAAAATTCATCACTACCTTCAATGTTTTCATGAAATGTCTTTAACGAGTCACCTTTTATAAACAGTAAAAAATCATCAAACTTTTTTTCAAAATATGAGATCTTTTCAATAATATTTTTATTAACTAAATAGTTAAATAAAATACTAATACCCAATAACATGCAAAAAAGAATCAGTTGCACACTATTTTTGGATTCCAAGGCACTTACATTTTTAGAAATCTGATTCAATATTTCATTACCTATATACTGATACATTTCATCGTTTAACTTTTCAAACTTCAAAGCTTTATCATGCCACTTAAGATATTGTAGGTTATATATACGGGCATCCAATTCATTAATCTGTCCTAGAACATAAATATCATTTTTAGTAATACCATTAACAATCGAATCAGCGTCTATGGTGTCAATGTTTTCACTATAGTTTTTTACTATATTCAAAATATCATCTAAAATAATAGTTTCTTTTTTATTTATAGGTAGTAGAGTTTTATACTTATCAACTAGGTTTTTCAACTTTTCAACTTTCGTCAAGAACTCATTTTTCTCATCTTCATTTTTACTTGATATATAATTGGAAAAATTAAGAAACAAACCTCCATATCCAAGTATCGATTTTATTTCAGATACAAGTAATATTTTATCTACTTTACCAATAACCAGGTTGCTATAAGTATCAATTTTAAGTTCATTTATTTTATTTAATTTATTGAGAAACTCACCCAAACTATTTTTATGATCAACTAGATTTTTAATATTATTGATTGAATTTTTACGAGCAGAATATTTAAACAGATAGTTTGAAAAATTTTCTTTGTTTATTTTTCCAGACAAAAAAACATCATCCAAACTTGCGATTTCTTGAGAAGCAATTTCTTGGTATTTTATTACACTTAAATATATTTTTATTTTGAGACTAGTATTTAAACTTAGCATTGATTCAATTACAGAAACAAATCTTCCAATGAGTAAGGAGTACATTTCATTAATCTCATGATTAGAAAGGCTTTGTGTTTCATTTTTAGCGCGAATAGTCAATAACTCTTTTTCAAGGGTTTGAATAAATACTATAGGTAAGTCATGAATATTTCTTTGTTTATAAAACCAATCAAA
>MAAG01000010.1:0-16011 GCA_002163065.1 Arcobacter sp. 31_11_sub10_T18 | reverse complement strand
TGCAATTACATCATACAAATTAGGAATTAGCATTATATCATCAATATTTTTCAAATATTTGCTATTTGTTATTCTAATAACTGCTAATCTTTCTTTTTCTAATGTGGTATAAATTTCATGTAATAAATGAATATTTTGTATAGTAATTTTGGTTTCGGACATTTCTAAAAGTTTTTTATTGTTTTCAAGTAATATTTGTGTCAAAAAGAAGGATAAACCCAAGATAGGGATAATAGAAAGAATAATCAACTTAGTTCTGACCTTAAAAAAATTGAGCCAATTCATCTTCTTCCTTTCTCAAATTTTACACATATAAATTATAAGAAAAAAAAGTGGCAATTATGTGGTATAAAATTTTCTGATAAAAATATGTGAAAAAATTATTAAAAAAACACTTAAATGGCAGAGTTATTTAATTAATGATGTAAAAACATTTAATTATAAACTCAAAAAACGAATTTTATTACTTTTTTTGAATAAATAAAAGTTAAAAATGCTTTTAAAATTGATTTTTAATTGTATATTTATGATAACATTATAGTATTAGTGTGTCAAAAAATTATTTTTATGTAATAAAAATTATATACTTCAATAATTAATTTTTTTTATCTTTTTAAGTGTTAAGCTGTAGTATAATCTTAATAATTAATACAATACAAGGTGTACGTTGATCATAAAAAAACAACCCATGGGTGAGTATCAAACAAATTGTTACATTGTTACAATACAAAATAAAGATTTTATTATCGATCCTGGAGTTGGTGCAACTTCTTGGGTAAAACGCAACGTCACAAACCCCATTGCAATATTAAATACCCATGGACATTTTGACCATATTTGGAGTGTAAAAGAGCTAAAAGAGGATTTAAACTTAAAAGTTTACTGTCCAATGGACGACACCTTTATGTTCAAAAATGATCCTTTTGGACAAGGAACTCCCGTCTGTGAAGTTGATACACCCATTCAACATGACGAACAAATCTTACTAGAAGATATCAAAATTACTTTTCATCATTTTCCTGGACACACCCCAGGATGCAGCGCAATTGAAATTGAAGATGCTTTATTTACGGGTGATTTCATCTTCAGTAACTCTATAGGTAGAGTGGACTTCCCTTATTCCAATCCTAAAGATATGATTGAAAGTCTCAAAAAAGTACTTAAATGGAATAAGGATATTACCATATACCCAGGACATGGCGAAAATACGTCCTTATCGCAAGAAAGAAATTCTTTAAATAACTGGTTGAATTATCTATAATTTTAAGAATAACTGTAGTAAAATAAACGATTATCAGTAAGGTGGCATTGTGAAAAATAATATAATTTTTAAATTTGTTATTATGAGTGTTTTATTAACAATTTTTGTTACTGCTTTAAGCTTATATAATTTGCGAAATGCTGGTATTAATGCAGCAATTGAAAAAGCAGAAGCCATATCAGAAGCTGTAAAAAGCGGACTCACCTCACATATGATTAACAATACAATGAATCAAAGCGATACCTTTATAAATTCCATATCAAATATGAAAAATGTAAAAAACCTTTGGTTATCTAGAACGGAACTTGTTTCAAAACAATATGGAAATAACGCCCAATCTAGCGCTCCAAAAGATGACATTGAACGAGAAGTATTACAAACAGGTAAGATGCAATATGAACTAAAAGATTCTATTTCTAAAACATCAATGAGAATTACTATTCCCTATAATGCAGTTGCTGAAAAAGGAATTGATTGTATGTCCTGTCATAATGTTGAATATGGTAGTACTTTGGGTGCAGTTTCTTTAGAGTTGGATATCAGTGATTTAAAACAATTGGGAATAGAAACAATATATTCTATTACTATGATGGTTCTTGTGGGTATCGTTTTAATTATTTTTCTAGTGAGAAAAATATTAAATCCATATTCCAATTTATTCAATGATTTATCCAGCAGTTTAAAAAAATCTACAACTGGAAACTTTCAGCAAATCAAATTAAGTCATGGTTTGTCTGGTAATGAAGAAGAATTGGCAAAGAATTATAACAGTATTATGAGTATCTTTAGTGATACATCAAATGATATTGACAAAAAACTAAAAGGTTTTATTGGTCATAAATCAAGTAATGAAGAAACCAATCCCTTAATTGAATCTAGAGAAATCATTTCAAACTTGTCAAACTTGTATCAATTTAAAAAAGAAATTGAACTTGATGATACCAAAGAAGAAATTTACCAACGTTTATTGCAAGTATTTGTGAATCAATTTTCACTTAAAAATTTCACTTTTGTTGAAATAGATATGAATAAGGAAAAACAAACTGTTGTAGCAAAAGTTGGGGATATGTTCTATTGTAAAGACACCATTGAAAATACTCCTGAGTTATGTAGAGCAGCAAGAACGAAACATGATGTCGTATCAATTGATTACCATAGTAGTTGTCCTTATTTTACAAAAAATGATAAATTTTATTACTGTACAAATATTGAAATTTCCAATAAAATTCAATTGGTTATTAATTTTGTTTTTGATACAAAAAATGAACTTGAGACCCTGAAAAATGACATCACATTTATAAGAAACTATATTAATGAAGCAGCACCTTCTATTGAAGTTAAACTTCTTATGAATGCATTAAAAGAATCTGCATTTAGAGATGGATTAACAGGCTTATATAATAGAAAATTCTTGGATGAACATAGCAAAAAAATAGTACCTTATGCAAAAAGAGAAAACTTAAATATTGGTGTATTAATGTTGGATATGGATCACTTCAAAGCTGTAAATGATGAATATGGCCATGATATTGGAGATAAAGTATTAAAAGAATTATCTCGAATTTTAGAGGAGAGTGTAAGAGAATCTGATATTGTGGTAAGATATGGAGGAGAAGAGTTTATTGTATTACTTGTTGGAATTACAGGTGTTGAAGACTCATTAAAAGTTGCCAATAAAATTAGAGAAAGAGTAAGAGAAAACGAAGTTGATGTATATGCAGGGGCCAAATTGAAAAAGACCATTAGTATTGGTTTATCTATGTTCCCTGAAGATTCTAATACTATTGAAGGTGTTATGAAAAATGCCGATATAGCTTTATATGAAGCTAAAAGTGGTGGAAGAGACAAAGTTGTTAGGTTCAATGAAGAACAAATTAGTAGCGTAGATTTATTTTAGGGAAAAAAATGTCAATTATCAATTCATTAGAAAATTTTGTAAAAGAAGATAAAGTATCAGAAGATCTTAAAGAAGCATTTCATTTATATGAAAAAATTAAAAATGCACCAATAGTTGAAGAAATTTATGAAGAACTAAAGAGTTGGTTATATACTGTTTATAAAATTCACAATATAAAAATTACTATTACCAATATTGATGGTTGTGACTTGATTTTCCACAATGGAAAAGAGTATGATATTGACAGTGGGCTATCGTTAAACTTTAGTATTGATATAAATACAGAATCATCTATTATGTTCTCTTTTCTTTGTGACAACGAAGAACATTTTAAAGAAATAGATGAAAGATATATATATTTAAATACAATATTTTATGTTATAACACCACTAATCAATACAACCTTTTTAGAAGAAAAAGTTAAAGACACTTCTGTGAAAGACCCAATTACTGGATTATATAATAGAAAATATCTACTTGAACACTTAGAAAAAATGTTGCCATTAGCACGTCGAGAGCAAAAAAATGTTGCATTTTTAATGGTAGGTATTGACCACTTTAAAGCTGTAATTGATGAATTTGATTATGAAATTGGAGATAAAGTTTTAATTGAATTGGCTGATACTTTACAAGAAGACATAAGAACCTCAGATATTGTTATTAGACTTGATGCGGATGAGTTCCTTGTAGTACTTGCCAATGTTCAAAGTAAAGAAAGTGCCGCTTCAGTTGCGCAAAAACTTGTTGAGAGTTTTGGAAAAAGAGAAGTTGATGTGAACAGTTATACAGGGCAAACACTAAAAAAGACAATTTGTGTAGGTATTTCTATGTATCCCGATGATTCAACCTCTATTGATCAAATATTAAAAAATTCAGATATTTCCTTATATGAAGCAAGAAATAAGGGCAGAAGTCAAGTCTTGGTGTTTAATCAAGATCAAGAAAGTAGTGTTGATTTATTTTAAGGATTTTTTATGAAAAATAATATGATTGAATTAATAAAAAAATCATCTCAAGAAAATGATTTTAAAGATTTAAATAATATTTATACACTTTATGAACAGCTACAATATGCCACAAGTATTAAGCAAATGGCAGAAGATATTTTCAAGTGGCTTCAAAATATTTATACTGTCGATAATCTTAATTTTTCACTTTTCGATATTGAAAAAAACTCAAAAGAAGAGATTTTTGTAAAAGGTGAAGAATTTTTCCTTGATGATAACTTGTCATTCTTCTTCATTATCAATACGCACACCAGTTTAAATGCGGTTGTTTCATTTAATGCAACTTCTAAAACTCATTTTGAAATTATTCAAGAGAAATACACGGTAATACAAGCGTCTTTTTTTCAAATTTCGCCTGTCATACAAAGTGGAATTTTAAAGAAAAACTTTATTGAATCTTCATCAATAGATAGTGTAACAAATGTTTATAATAGAAAATATTTCATAGAACACTTAAATAAACAACTGGTATTATCAGGTCATGAAAGTAGTAAAATAACATTTCTAATGATTGGTATTGACCATTTTAAAGCTGTAATTGATGAATTTGACTATGATGTAGGTGATTTGGTCTTGGTTGAACTTGCAAAAGTAATTCACGCCAACATTAAAGAGTATGATTTGCTTGCACGATTAGCAGGAGATGAATTTGTAGTTGCATTAACAAGTAATACAGACTATGACAATACCGTTAATATTGCCAAAAGTATTATTGATGATTTTCGTGAGATAGAAGTTAAAGTTGATGATGAGGGACATTCTCTTAAAAAAACTATTTGTATAGGAATTGACGCTTTTGATTCACACGGATCAAATTCAATTGATGATGTGATCAAAAATGCTGATATTGCCTTGTATGAAGCAAAAAACAAAGGTAGAAGTGAAGTTATTTATTTCCAAAAAGAACAGTCTTCCACCATCGATTTATTTTAATTCTAAATTTAATTCTTTTTTCTGGCTTTTATATAAACTCTTTTTGGAGCTGGATAACCTTCAACCGTTTTACTTCTATCATTTGGATCTAAAAAGTCTTCCAAACTTTGATCAAAAGACCAAGGTGTTTTCCTCTGCTCTTCACTATCAGTAGTTGTTGTTGTTAATACTTCCATATCAACAAACCCTGCTCTACTTAGCCAGTTTTTCAATGCACTAATGGTAGGAACAAAATAAATATTTGGAATCTTTGAATATCTTCCATTTGGTGTTAAAGCAATTTCATCCTCCCCATCAATCATGAAAGTATCAATAATAACTTCACCATTTTTATTTAATGCCCTACTTAATGACTTTAAAGTTCCAACGGGGTCTGGTCTGTGATATAAAACACCCAACATAAAAATAAAATCAAATTTATGGTCATAAAACTCTAAATGCTCAACTCCTAACATTTCATAAACGATGTCACTTTTGATAAAGTGATTCATAAATTCAAATTGAAGCATAGGTAAAGGTGCTGGATCAAATCCAGTTAATCTTTTTGGCTTATCTTCAAGCATTTTGAACATGTAATAGGCATTGTTACATCCCACATCAGCTACTATTTTATCTTTTAAATTAAAATGGGGTCGTAAAAGATTGTACTTGATAAAACTTTGCCATTCACTGTCAATTTTAATATCAAATAAATCAAAGGGTCCTTTTCGCCAAGGAATAAGTATCTTAGCAGTATCCATTATGATTTGGTACTGCTCATCACTTAGATCTTCTCTTTTTCCAATTTTAATCCAATCATCAAGTGTAACTTCAAGATTATCGATATTAATCTCTTTTGCTTTTAATAATTGTTCATACCAAGGCTGGATGTTTTTCCATTTTAAACACTGGGTTTTCTTTTTTCTTAATTCATCTATATTCATGGGCGAAGTATACTCAATTATCGCTTTATTTTTAGGTGTTGCAAACGATTAATTTGATATAATATAGGCAATAATAGAGATTTTAAAGTAACTACACAGTAACTTCACTAAGTTTGTGTAAACTTCAGAAATTTGTACAAGGATTTTATGACTGTGAAAAAAATTACCAGTATTTTCTTCTCATTTTGGTTAATGGGTATTTTGTTAATAATATTAGGTGTGGGTGCAGGTGTTGCTACCTTTATAGAAAATGATTTTGGTGCTCAAACAGCACAACTAGTTGTATATAGAACAACTTGGTATGAAGCTGCTATGGTATTGATTATAATTAACATGCTTTGTGTGATGTATAAGTTTCAAATGTGGAAAAAACCTTCAAAGTTTCTTCTTCATTTTTCATTTGTATTTATTGTTTTAGGTGCAGGTACCACTAGATATATGGGGTTTGAAGGTATTATGCAAATAAGAGAGGGAGAAACGGTAAATACCATGATTTCTTCTGAACCATATTTACAAGTAACTGTTGTAGATGATGGTAAATCTTACTATCAAGAGTATCCTTTGGCCTTTGGAGGTATTGGTGACAATTCCTTTGAATATGATATTGCTTTTAATGACAAAGTTTTAAATATCAAATACAAAAACTACTCTTATCAAAAACAAGGTGTAAGTGTTATGGGTATTGTATCTATGGATGCAAGTATCAATGATGATAGCAAAGAATACACACTAAGAGGAACTAAAGGTAGTCGAGGTCTTGTTAAAACGCAAACTATTGGATCTACTGAAGTATCAATAGAATATGGTTCTAAAGTAATGAAAATACCTTTTTCAATTAAACTAAATGATTTCCAACTTGAGAGGTATCCAGGAAGTATGTCACCTTCGTCATATGCCAGTGAAGTTACTGTAATTGATGGAAAGAATATTTTTGACTATCGAATATTTATGAATACTACCTTGCATAATGGTAATTATTTATTTTTTCAAAGTTCTTATTTTCCAGATGAAAAAGGAACTATACTTTCAGTGAATAATGATCCAGGGAAATGGCCAACTTATTTTGGATATTTTATGTTAACCCTTGGATTGGTTCTTAATTTATTTGATAAAAAAGGAAGGTTTTTTAAATTGACAAAATACCTAAAAGGTCAAAACTTAGCGTCTTTTATACTTGCATTTGCACTATTTGGTTCAATTAATTCCTATGCAGCAAGTACTGACGAAAATTCATCGGAAGTAAAAAGTGAAGTGACAAGCGAAACCGTAAGTTATCTCAAAAGATATAAAGATGATTCTTTTAAAACTGCTTCAGATTTTGGAAAACTTGTTACTCAAAGTAATTCAGGAAGAATGAAACCATTAAATTCACTAAATATTGAAATTGTGAGAAAAATAAGTACCAAAGCCACTCTATTTGGTATGAGTCCAGATCAAATTGTTCTAGGAATGTTAACCAGACCTGAGCTTTGGCGAAATATCAAAATGATTAAAGTTAAAACTCCAAAATTGAAAAAACTCATTGGTGTTGAAGATTCTCGAAAATATATAGCATTTTCTGAAATATTTAAAGATGGTGTTTATATGTTAAGTGATGAAGTTGATAAAGCTAATAGGTTACAACCTGCAAAAAGAGGTACCTTTGAAAAAGATTTAATCAATGTTGATGAACGACTAAATGTTTCATATATGACATATAATGGTAATTTATTAAGAATTGTTCCCAAACGATTTGGAACAAAAGAAGAAAATAATAAATGGACTACACCCTTAGATGCAATCAAAGAATTTACAGGTAAAGATCAAGAAGCAGTTGAGTCAATGATTAGAGGTTTTGTTAACTCTGTTGTGGATGAGAATTGGGCTAACGCAGATAAGTACCTGTCTTTTTTAGCTATTTATCAAGAAAAAGTTGGTGCTGATGTCATTCCAAGTAAAATGCAAATTGAGAATGAAATCATGTTCAATGAATTGGATATATTTCCTAAGCTTACAGTTGCTTATGTAAGTGTTGGATTTATATTATTTCTAGTAGCATTTTCTACAGTGTTTAATCAACAACTTAAATCAAAATATATTAATTATACATTTTTTACAATATTAGCTTTACTATTTTTTGCACATACTTTTGGAATGGGATTTAGATGGATTATTAGTGGTCATGCTCCTTGGAGTGATACTTATGAATCTCTGTTATATATTTCTTGGTCAGCAATGTTTGCAGGTGTAGTTTTCTTTAGACGTTCACTTCTTGCATTGAGTGCTACGATTATTGTTGCTGGTATATTTATGTTTACAGCTCATCTAAGCCACATCAATCCTCAAATAACAGAACTGGTTCCTGTACTAAAATCTTACTGGTTAACCATCCATGTTTCTATTTTAACTGGAAGTTATGGATTTCTAGGTCTTGCAGCTGTGTTGTCATGTATGGCACTTATCCTTTTTGTTTTTAGATCACCACAAAGAAAACACTTAGATGATGTTATCAAACAAGTTGCTGCCATTTCTGAAGTCTCAATAATTATTGGACTGTCAATGCTAACTATTGGAAATTTCCTTGGTGGAGTTTGGGCAAATGAATCTTGGGGTCGATACTGGGGTTGGGATCCCAAAGAAACTTGGGCATACGTTGCGATTGTAACATATATACTTGTTATTCACTTGCGATTTATGAAACCATTTAATAACCCTTATGCCTTTAGTGTAGCTGCCCTATTGGCTTTTGGTACCATCCTTATGACTTATTTTGGTGTAAACTTTTATCTCTCAGGATTACATTCTTATGCAACTGGCGATCCATTACCTATTCCAACTTGGGTATATGTTTTAGCTAGTGCAGTAGTTGTATTAATTCTACTTGCTTATAGAAAAAGAAATTTAAAGAATTTTTAGTTCATTCTATACTATAGAACTTTCAAACATATGATTATATATGTTTGAAAGTTAATTTAACGCTCACATGTAATACCTTATTCGTACTCATATTTCTTTATAAATTTACAATCAAGTCTTAAAATATTTTCGTTATAATATCCAAAAAAATAAAGGCGAATATATGGATAGAATTATAGAATTATTTTATGAAATCACTGCAATTCCTAGATGCAGTAATACACATACTCCTTTCATTGAATATATGAAAGAATTTTCCAAAAAAAACAATTATGAATGTTTAATTGATAAGTCAAATAATATTTTATGTAAAAAAGCAAACTCTAAGGCTAACTTATGTCTACAAGGACATTTTGATATTGTTTGTCTAGTAGATAATGTAGTTCCTGAGATTATAGAAATAGATGGTTTTTTAAAGGCTAAAAATTCCACTCTGGGTGCTGACAATGGAATTGCATGTGCGTATATGTTAAAACATATGGAAAATGGTGATGACTTGGAATATTTATTTACCAGTGATGAAGAAATTGGCTTAATTGGTGCTAATAATGTAGAGTTTCAACTACAGTCAAACTTCATGTTAAATATTGACAGTGAAGACGAAGGAGATATTACTATTGGTTGTGCTGGTGGAGTTGATATTTTTGCAAAACATACAAATAAAAATATTTTCAAAAATGATGAAAAATTAGACTTATATGAAATCACAATTTCTAAGCTTCAAGGTGGGCATAGTGGCGTTGAGATTCATAAAGAAATACCCAATGGTATTAAACTTATGGCCAATACAATTAAGAAATGTGAAGGTGTCATTTTAGATATAAATGGAGGAGAGCGTATCAACTCAATTCCTGCAAATGTAAAAGCAATAATTGCTTCAAAAATAGAACCTAAAAGTAGTCATGAGAATATGAAAATTGAAAAAATAAATTCAAAGTCTGAGCATTTAAACCTTTATTCAAATGACATTCTAAATTTTCTATATACCTTTTCAAATGGTGTTCGATCTTACGATGGAAAACTGGGTGTTGTTTTAAACTCTATAAATTTAGCAATAATTAAAACAAACCTTGATGATATAGAAATACAATTAAGTGCCAGATCAATGGACAATAAAGAACTCAAACGCATTGTTGATGAGACTACTACTTTACTTGAATGTTTTGGATTTACTGTAAACACAAGTGGAAAGTATCCTGCTTGGAAACCTGAACACAATGATTTTGCAGAGCATTTATTGGATATATACAAAAAACACATCCCCACTTCTTCACTTGAAGCAATTCATGCGGGACTTGAATGTGCAATATTTAAAGATAAGTTCCCTCATCTTCAAATAGCATCTATTGGGCCCAATATATTTAGCCCTCACTCATATAATGAAAGAGTTGAAATAGCCTCAGTCTTAAAGGTTGAAAAAGTTGTTGAAGAAATAATTCATAAATATAATTAGCAAAGAGTAAAGAGTTACATTACAACAAAATATAACTCTTTACTTTCCTTTTCTTTTAAAGTTATTCCTAATCTTTTATAATAAGAAGAAGTACAATGTGCAAGTTTTTTATATATACGAAGATTATCCCAAGCATAAGGGTATAAACTTCTCATAACAGACAGCTCATGGCTCATTACTATCCAGGTATCTTTAAAGGTAGACCTCTCTATTATATACTCCGTTTTCTCGCATAACTGTGCCAAGGTAATATTCAAACCATGTAAATAACCAAGTAAATAAGCTGCTGTTTTTAATATTTTTTCTATATCTTTTTTTATGTCATCAAATACATCTTTTCTATTTTTGTTTGATTTAAATACCATAATCTTAATTTTAATCTCTTTGCCCATAGAAATAAGTAAAGAAGCCAAGGTTTGAGCTGTTACTAAGGGAAAAGAATTGACTTTTGTACTGCTTGAAGAAACATAGTTTGCAATATATTCACTCCAACAAATTTCTGCAAGGGGAAAGGTAATGGCTTCCATTCCGTAATATTTCTCACCTAACATTTGTTTTTCAAAAATGTCTATTTTTTTATTGTAATCATGGATATGTGCCAGTTCATGGTGAAATACATGCAGGGCGTTTTTATACAAAAATTCGTCTTTTTCATTTTTTATCAAAGTAAGTGCAAAGATCTTATTTAAAATCAAGAGGATATGTATTTTATCATTTATAATTGTAGTAATCACTTTTGCATAAATGGAAGAGTTTTTGTTAAGTTTACTTTTTTTAATCTTGTTAATCTCAATATTTACATCTTTTGATATTATTATTTGATCAAATCTTCTTAAATCTAAAAATTGAAACATTTCTATCAAATGTTTTATAGAGTTTGTAATACTCATTGATTTATTTTTTTCTAAGTCATTCACTTTTATATTAAAATTTCTCATAATCATACATACTCCTAAGTAATTATAAATGTTTTTGGCATAAGGATTAATGGGATTTAAAAGTAACATAATTTCTTAAATACTTTTTTATATATGAGTAGTCATAACTGGTTTATCTTCATATATTTAGATACAATAACGTTCAAATTTTATGCAAAGAGTTTTTATGACAAAAGAAGAATATGGCGTTAAAGTAGAGTTATTAATCAAGTGGGCACAGGCTTATTATGTAATGGATAATCCAATAGCAAGTGATGAAGAATATGATCAACTAAATAGAATTGTATTGAGTCATGAACAAACACACCCCTCTCATACCCATGCCAATTCTCCAACCATTAGAGTTGGGGGTATGATTCTTGATGGTTTTGAAAAAGCAAATCATTTAAGTCGTATGTGGTCACAAGAAGATGTTTTCAATACCAAAGAATTAGAGGACTGGATTAAAAGAGCCCAAAAAGTAAGTACAAATTTAGAATTTTATTGTGAGCCGAAATTTGATGGTGCCAGTTTAAACCTCATTTACGAAAATGGTTTATTAAAACAAGCTATTTCTAGAGGTGATGGGAGTATTGGTGAAGATGTTACCAATAACGTTAAAACAATTCACTCTATACCTTTACAAATTACTCATAAAGGGCTAATCGAAATTAGAGGTGAAATTGTTATTAAGAAACATGATTTTAAAAAAATTAACGAATTACGTATTCAAAACAATGAAGCATCTTTCGCAAATCCAAGAAATGCGGCTGCTGGAAGTTTAAGACAATTGGACCCAAATGTTACAGCTAAAAGAAAACTCTTTTTTAATGTATGGGGGATAGGAGAAAATAGTCTTGATTTTGAAACTAATTCATCTATGATGACTTATATTTATTCTTTAGGTTTTGCAAAACCACCTATTCAAACCATTTGTCAGGATGTGGTAGGAATCGAAAAAATTTACCACGAAATCATAGAAAAACGCCCTTCTGTTGAAATGATGTTAGATGGTATGGTTGTAAAAATAAACCAATTAGAAACACAAGAAGAATTAGGCTACACCGTAAAATATCCAAGATGGTCATGTGCATATAAGTTTCCTGCTGTTGAAAAAACAACAAAAATAAGAGATATTACTTTACAAGTAGGTAGAACTGGTGTTATTACACCTGTGGCAATTGTAACACCAACCTTGATTGATGGCTCAACGGTTGAACGTGCCAGTTTACATAACTTTGATGAAATAGCAAGACTAAATTTGAAAATTAATGATGAAGTAATTATCATTAAAAGTGGAGATATTATTCCAAAAATAACAAAAGTATTAGAAGACAGACGAGATGGAAGTCAAAAAGATATTTTAAGACCAATTATATGTCCCGTTTGTGAACAAGAAGTTCTAGATGAAGGTATTTTAATTAAATGTCAAAACTTAGATTGTGAAAGTCGTGTTGTAAATTCAATTATTTATTTTGCAAGTAAAAATTGTATGAATATAGATGGTTTGGGAAATAAAATTGTAGAACAATTGGTAAATGAAAAAATAATCGTTGATATCCTTGACCTGTATTCATTAAAATATGAAGACTTGGAAAAACTTGAAGGGTTTAAAGAGAAAAAAATCAATAACTTATTAAAAGCCATTAAAAATACAAAAGGACGAGAACTTCATAGAATTATTAATGCCATGGGTATTGAACATATTGGAGAAGTTGCATCCAAACAAATTTCTCTTGAATTTGGTTTAGATCTTATAAATTTAGATTACGAAAAATTAATAAATCTAGAAGGTATTGGTGAGCAAATGGCCAATTCATTTTTAGAGTTCACTCGAGTTAATAATACCTTAATTCAAAAACTTTTCGATTTAATAAATCCCCTTGTTGAAATAAAAATCGAAGCCATTGAAAATTCTTTTAAAGGGAAAACAGTTGTATTAACTGGTTCCATGACTAAAAGTAGAGGATTAATAAAAAAAGAGCTTGAAACCCTTGGTGCAAAAGTGAGTTCTTCTGTATCTAAAAAAACCGATTATGTTATTTATGGGGAAGATGCAGGGAGTAAATATGAAAAGGCAATTGCACTTAGTGTAGAAACACTAACAGAAGATCAAATGTACAATCTACTAAACTAAGATTTATTCTTAGTTTAGTCCTTATTTTTTGTATTAAAGTATTTCATGTAGAGTATTTGCTTTTCCCATCCACTTAGCCAACTCATCATATTTTTCGTTTTCTATTAATTCTCTAACAATATTCATATGGTTTTGAAATAAATCCATTGAGTCAAGTAAATTATCTTTATTTTGCTTGAAAATATCTGTCCACATATTAGGAGAACTCTTAGCCACCCTACTCATATCTTTAAACCCACCAGCAGCTAATGCTATGATTGATTTAGGATCCTCATGACTCATAACCGTATTGGCAAGTGAGAAAGAAATAGCATGGGGTAAGTGGGACATATAACAAGCATGAACATCATGTTCTTTGGCATCCATTTTTACAATTCTCATTCCAATTTCTTGAAATAGATTCAATGCTTTCTTCACATGATGACTTTCATTATCTTCTAAATTACAAAGTACAACGGTATGTCCTTCATAGAAATCATCAATTGCAGCTTTTGGACCATTTTTTTCAGTTCCAACCATAGGATGAGCTGCAATAAAGTTTTTCCTTATTTCTGTAGGAACATTTTTCACAATAAATTCTTTTGTAGAACCTAAATCCATGATAGTGGTCTCGTTATCAACGTCAAGAAGTTGAGGAATAAAATTGATAATGGTGTCAACAGGAACGGCCAAGACGATTAAATCAGATTCTTTTTTTAAAGTTTCAATATCAACAACTTCATCAACTAAATGTAAGTCCAAAACTTCTTTTTTTTGTGCTTCATTTCGAACACAACCATATACTTTTTTTGCAATTCCATATTTTTTAACAGCTTTGGCCAATGAACCACCCATTAGACCTAAACCAATTATTCCAACTGTCACTTAAAAACCTTTTATTAAATTATTGTCGCATTATACCCAATATACTTAAAAGCAAGGCTAATGTGTCCTAATCATAGTTATTTACAGTATATTAAACGTCCTATAAAGTTAATTTTGATATATTCAATGTTTTATTTAATAACATTTATAATACAAGGATAACTGTGAAAAAAAGTATCGTATTTATTGCATCTACACTTATTACGACTTTGTTAAGTGCAGAGCAAATCAAAAGAATAGACTTTATAAACCTTTCAAGAATGTCACCTAAAATTGCTAATGAAACCATTGATTTTAAAGTGGGTGATGAATTAGATATTCCAAAAGTAAATTCAGCCATTAAAAAATTCTATAAATTTGGGTACTTTGATGATATAAAAGTACAAAATGAAAATGGCGTAGTACAATTTGTATTCAAGGAAAAACCTGTTATTGCAAATATAGAAATGACGGGATATAAGGAAAGAGAAGAAGATTTAGATTTAGTATACTCTAAAATGGGAATTAAAAAAGGTTACTTTTACACTAAGAAGAGACTTGAAACTGCTAAAAAAACTTTGCTATTAGAACTTGAAAAAGAAGGTTATATAAACTCAGTTGTTGAAGTTAATGTTGAAGAAATAAATGAAGACAGTGTTGCTTTAAACTTTGATGTAAACAAAGGTGAAGCAATTGTTATTAAGAAAGTTAATTATTTCGGCTCTAAAGAATTGGAAGAAAGTGATTTTGAAGAAATAATAGTTAATAAAAAAGAAGATTACCTCGGTTGGTTTTGGGGCTTTCACGATGGAGAAGTTAAGCTTGATCAGTTAAGCATTGAACAACCAAGAATTAGAGATTTATATTTTCAACATGGGTTCTTAGATTCAACGGTCAAGAAACCATTCATGAAAATTGATTTTAGTTCAAATACTGCTGAATTAAACTATTTTATCACTGAAGGAAATCAATACAATACAAATGATATAAAAATATTCTTGGATAGTTCAATTCTTGATCCAAAAACATTATATCCCGAGTTATTGCTTCGAAAAGATAGAGTATTTGATATTGCACTCTTAAGAAAAGACGTAGAATTAATTAAAACCGCAGTTGCAGATTTAGGTTATGCTTTTACTGAAGTTAAATATGATTTAAAAAAAGATAAAAAAACATCAAAAGTTGATGTTATTCTTAATGTAATTCCAGGTGAGAAAGTTTATATCAATGATGTTATCATCTCTGGAAATGGTCGAACTCTAGATAGAGTTATAAGAAGAAATGTTTATCTTGCACCTGGTGATTTATTTAACTTAACAGACTTTACTGATTCAAAAAATAAACTACAAAGAAGTGGGTTTTTTGATACAGTTGAAATTTCAAAAAAAAGAATAACAAGTACAACAATGGACCTAATTGTCAATGTTAAAGAAACTTCTACTGGAAATATAATTCTTGGTGGTGGATATGGTTCATATGATGGTTTCTTAATTACTGCGGGAATAAAAGATCAAAATGTATTTGGATCGGGTAAAGCTGTTGGAATTAAAGTTGACTATTCTAGTCATAAGCAAGACATTGATCTTTTTCTTAAAGAACCTTCAATTAATGACAGTAAATATAATGGTTCAATAAATATTTATAGTAAAACAAGAGAAATAGAATATGGTTCTCCAAAATATACTTTTGAAAAAAAATCAATTGGTATTGCCCTTGGTGCGGGAACGGAATTGTTTAGAAATACT
>MAAG01000072.1:7831-26607 GCA_002163065.1 Arcobacter sp. 31_11_sub10_T18 | reverse complement strand
TAATAAGTAACACCACTTTTCTTGTCTCCTGGATTAAGGGCATCACGAATGCCAAAAAATCTTGGATTATTAATATTTGTAAATAACCAAGGTGTTTTTTTCAGGGCATGAGTTGCTGGAACCATAGAGTCAGATGTAATGGTAATAATCAAATCATAATTTTTTTCATCTAATCTTTTTAATACTCGCAAAGAAGTAATCTCACTGTCTCTTCCAGTGAAATGTTCAATTTTTTTAAATTTTAGACCTGTATTTTTAAGTTGTTTTTCGATGTGTTTGGCAACAGTTGGTTGATTTCTTTCTCTAACATCAAAATCAAATATGGCTACTTTGTACTCTTTTGCCTGCACAGTACTAAGTGTCATAACAGCAAAGAATATAATTATAAAAAGCGTAATAATTTTTTTCATCATAAAGCCTTCAATATTTTAGATATCAAAATATAAGTTAATTTTGTGGTTCTTCAATCCATTTATTTAATTTCTCAATGGTTCTATTTCTAACTTTTTTACTACATAAAATATATCTTTTATTTCCCTTGGGCATATTTTTAAATCGTATTGTTTTGTAATCTCCAAGAGAAAATCCCGCACTTTTGATTAAACCCTGCATTTCCTCTTCAGTAGTAAAAAAATAATCGGCTCGATCAAAATTTAGCATCATTAACATATTTATATTTTCTACAGTTACTGTATAACTATTGGGTTTATATTTTTCAATGGCACTATCTATATATTTCCCATAAGAATATCCACTTTTCTTGAGTAAAATTAAATCTTTATTTTCTAAAATTTTTTCAATACTGTATCCACTTTCAATATCAGTATTGCTAAATAAGGCCAATCCTATGGTTGGCTTATTTTGATAAATTGCTTTGGTATATTTTGCAAATTTTTCTCGCTCATCATTTTTAAACCATCCTACCAAACAATCTTTACCCTTGTTTTCTCTTAAAATTTTCATTTGACGTTTTGAAGGTGTTTTCATCCAATAATGTGCGACACCTGCATTTTGGAAGGCATTTCTAGCCACATCAGCAGTTAATCCCATCACTAACCCAGTAGATACCGTCATAAGGTAAGGAGGCCGTTCATTATAGTGAATACGTATTCTTTCTTCTGAAAAAACATAAGTACTTGTAAATACAAAAAGTAAAATAAAAAATTTAAAAAGGTTATTGTGAGTGTAGTGATAAGGTTTATAGCACTTGTCTAAGGTAGGCATTGTTAACCTCCAATAAATAAACATATCTGTATGTTAATTTTATAGCAAGTTTATTTAAATATGACTAAGTATTTTGACTTAACTTTTTTTAGTATTTTAAATTTTAGGCATAAAAAAAGGGTGGAATAAATCCCACCCTTTTTAAATATTATTGATTTCTATCTGTAAAATGCAGCGTCAGTTACATTTTTAGTATCAACAATATAAGGAACTAGTGCCATATGTCTAGCTCTTTTGATTGCTTTTTCTACCATTTCTTGGTGATTTTTAGAGTTACCAGTAAGTCTTCGAGGCATAATTTTTCCTCTTTCACTCATAGAGATTTTTAATAAATCAATATTTTTGTAATCAATATAATCAACTTTCATTGCAGTATATTTACAATATTTCTTTCCGTATTTTCTTCTTTCAGCCATGCTTTATCCTTATGATTCTAAAAAGGGATTTCATCTTCATCAATGTTTATTTCAGGAATTTTTTGCTCTTGAACTTGACCTTGACTTTGATAACCCTGTTGTTGATTATTGTATGAATTATTGTATTGTGGTTGTTGTTGCTGTTGAGCAGCAGGTTGTTGTTGCTCAGCAGGCTGTTGTGGTGCTTGATTATTTTGATAATCTCCGCCACCATTATAACTACCACCTTGACTCTGGCTATCAGCTTTTGAATCTAACATTTTCATCACATCAACTCTTAATGAGTGTCTGTTTCTGTTTGTTCCATCTTGAGCTGTCCATTGTTCAAATACAAGTCGTCCTTCTAATAACACTTTTGAACCCTTACGTAAATACTGGTTTGCAACTTCAGCTGATCTTCCAAAAATATTGAAGTCTAAAAAACAAACTTCATCTTTTTGTTCTCCAGTGGCTGTTTTATATTTATAACTTGATGCAATTGCTGATTTAGCGATTGCAGCACCACTTGGAAGATATCTTAATTCGACATCTCTAGTTAGATTTCCTACCATTACAACTTTATTATACATAACAGATTCCTATTTTGCTTAGTTTATTTTGCTTTTTTAGCAGATTCGTCGCTAAGTTTAGTCCACGCAGCAACTTCTTTTTTATTTTCATATTTAATGAAGATAAATCTTAAGATATTTTCATTAATTCTGTAATTTCTCTCAAGCTCTAAAATAGAAGCTGTTGGAGCTTTAAAATAAACTAAGTAATAGTAACCTCTTTTATTTTTTTCGATTTCATAAGCCAGTTGTCTAGAACCGATGTTTTCAGTAACAACGATTTCTCCACCGTTTTTTTCGATATTAGCTTTAACTAATTCAATCTGTGCCTGCATTTCTTCTTCAGTAAGTGTAGGCTTAACAATAAACATTGTTTCGTAATGTTTTAAATTTGACATTCATTTTCTCCTTATAGATTTAGCCGGTACAAGTAAATGTATCAGCAAGGTTTTTGAAAAGTCAATGATTTTATCTAAATAAAACTGAAAACTTAATGAGACATGATTGTAAGTATATATTTTGATCTTGAATTTTACTACTTTTCAATTCTAACTCTAAGTTATTGAGATAGTCAAACATCTTTAAAAACTGCTGTGGCTTAATAGCAATGGCTAGTTTTGCTTTTTTATCCCAAATAGCTTTAGGAGGAACATAGCCTAGAATTTCTTTGGCGTTCGCAACTCCATGTATTCTTGTGTAAGAGCTAATCATAAACATTTGTTGCACAAAAGCAGAGATTTGATTTAATAAATATATTTCATTTATACCCTCTTCTAAAAGTGCATTAACATCTTCACTAATATCCAAACCTTGTAATAGGTTATGTAAAAAATCTTCAATAGATACTCCACCTATTCCAAAACAATGCTGGTCAATAACTTTTGCAGATATTTGTTCATCTAAAATTGAAAGTTTTTTTAAATCATTTACAGTTAATGCTAAATCTTGCCTGTGCATAAAAAAGAGATGGTTTAAAGCAGTTGTATCATAACGAAGTCCAAGTTTAACTGCTTCTACTTCAAGTATTTTACTTGCTTCGTAAGCATTTGGAGCAAACATTCTAATGCTAACACTATTTGTTTTAGCAGAAAAGTAACCACTCATTGCTCTAAAATCAGCATCTCCAATACAAGCAAAAATCACCACAGAATCAGGATTGGTATTACACGCTTCAATTAAAGCAGATACTTCTTTTTTAGGTAGTTTTTTTTCTGTTTTTATCACTAAAATATTATTGGAAGAAAAAAGTGAAGATTGTCGTAATTTATCAAAACAGTATTTAAAATTGTAATCATCAAAATAGACTTTTTCAACTTCATCACTAGAACCATGATTTCCAATAACCATAGAGGTATAATTTTCAATCAAAAAAGTTGATTGTCCAAAAAACATATAGGCATTAAAAGTTTTATTTTGTCTTAATGCATTATCAAATTCGTTTTTATACATTCTCTTAGTTGCCTTTGATACTTCCAATAATTTTTTTACTCACGATATCTACTGTTTTTAAAATCACTTTTGTTTTAGAATAAAGTTTTTCACCTTTATAATTGTCAAGGTATATTCTAATACCAGGAATATCTTTATAAGTTTGTACGATGGCACGAACTGGATCTACTACTTGAACTTGAAATTCTTCGCCAAGATGGCTTTGTGCCCAACGAGCAAATTTTCTATCTTCGAAGTCCCAAACCATTGTATCAATTTTTCGCTCCTGATTGGAAATATAAGTACAAATATCTTCAATATTTTGAGGAATCTTTTTTGTCTTTAATATTCTGTGTAACACCAAATCTGAATATCGTCGTATGGGAGAAGTAAAGTGAGAATAACTCTCAAACCCCAAACCAAAATGACCCAAGTTTTTAGGTGAATATTTTGCTTGTGTTTGTGATCTAATGATTAACTCATCAACTTCATCTCTCAACTGTGAGTGTTTAGCTTGATTTTGAATAGCAAGTACAGTTGCATGTACATTTTCTTTCATTTTAGCTTTTATACCCAACAAGTTTACATCATCAACCAACTTTGAGACTGCTTGAAATGATGGTTCTTCATGGATTCTATAAATGGCCAAGTTATTAACTTTATTGGCAGCTTCCACATTGGCAAGTAACATACACTCTTCCACCAATTGATGTGAAGCAGAAGAGACTTCTACTTCAACACCCGTTAATTCAGCTTTAAAATCAAGTTTTTGTCTCACTTCACTGGTTCTAAAGTCATATCCTTTTTTCAATCTTTTAGCTCTGAGTTTTTTACTAAGATTATATAATGCAATTAGTGAATCAAATATTTCTTTATCTGTTTTAGAATGTTGATCCAGTTTATTATCCAATACTCGGTCTATTCTTCCATAAGAATATTTGCTCTTTGAATTGATAATTGCCTCAAAGAGTTCACTCTTTATTACATTTAAATTTTTAGTATCCATATATATTTTAAACACATAAGCAAAACGATCTACTTCAGGTTTCAAAGAACATAATTCTTCACTTAAACTTGAAGGTAACATGGGATGAACTTTGTGAGGAAAATATGCAGAGGTAGACTTTTCATACGCACTTAAATCAAGAGCACTTCCACTTGGCACAAAATGAGAAACATCTGCAATAGCCACATAAACAATGGCATTTCTTTCATCATAATAAATGGCATCATCATGATCTTTTGCACTTGCAGGATCAATTGTACAAAAATTTAAATCTCTTAAATCTTGCCGGCCAGTACCTTCATCAAGACCCTTTTCTACAGCCGCGTCTTTTTTTGAAATTCGTGAATATTCATCATATAAAAATAGAGAAATTTTTTCATCCACTTTCGCATCTTTTAGATTCCCAAATAATTCGACAACATTATATGTTTTACTATTAATTAAAAGTACATCATTATTGCTATATTTTGATTTAATTTCTTGTTTTGCTTCTTTAAGTAAAACGCTCTCTTTAACGGAATAGAAACTTCCATCTTTTAAATATACCAAAATCGCATGATCACTGGAACTTAAAACTCTAACGACTTTAGCCTTAATACTTTTTCTTGGATTAAAAACCCGCTTAACAATGATTAAATCACCATCATAAGCACCATGTAAATCTTCAAAATTCAATTTGATATTTTTGTGTTCGTTTTCTAAATCATTTAATACAGCAAAGTTTTTTTCAACTTTTAAAATACCGATTCTGTATTTTGTATCAATTGAGTATTTTCCATCTGACTTTTTTAAAAACTTTTCTTCGTACAGATTATTTAAAATATCCAATTCTTCTTGTTTAAAATCATTGTTTTCTTTTATTATTTTTATAAAAATATTTTTTATCATTTAAAACCTCATAATTATTATGTATGTTAACTAAATTTTGATTTGAGACATATATTGAATAAAATTGATTCTTAAAAGAGAGAGTATAGAAATTATTTAAGTTTAGTCTTGCGTTGGTATATTTTTATCTTTGTTTTAGTTAACGACTTCTTGTGTGTTAAAAAGGAGAAAGTTTCTCCTTTTTATTTTCTAAAAAATTCCTGCTATTTGAGAAGCAATTTTTCTCTCTAAAATGGGTAAAGCTTCTTCTAGTTTTAAATCAACTTTTGTAGCCTCAGCAAAAATTTTAGTTCTTCTTTCAATATAATTTGTTTCGTACTGCTGAGTAGATGTTTCAGTCATTTGATCATCCATAGTACCTCCACCATTTTTATTTCTAGCTTTTCCAGCAAATGAGTTCATAAAACCAGCTCTTTTACCATCTTTAATTTCAACTTGACCAACTTCACCACCAGTACTCGTAAGTACTTTTTGGTTTGATTTTTCTCGAACATTTACATCAACAACCATTTGAAAGATAGTATCTTCAAAAGATTTAGCAATAAGTCCACCAATAAGACCAGCAGCAGCTCCAGCTAAGATAGTACCACCTGCTCCATTGTTATTATAAGAAGCTACACCAGCTCCTGCTGCTGCTCCTGCAACTGCTCCACCTGCAGTATTATTTTCTTTCTTATCGTTAGCAAATAATACATTTGCCATTAAGACATACTGAGCCATTTCAGGATCATCGGTTAATTTATAACCTCTGGCTTTTAAATTTTTCTCTAAAAGAGGCAATAAAGTATACATCTCCTGTCCTGAAGTATTTTTAACATCAACATAGACAATTCTTAAAGACTTTTTCACTGGATTTAAAAAAATACTTCGACTCATATTTGATTGAGTTTGTAATTCATTTGTTGCACATCCACTAAATACTGCCCCAATAATTGTAGTTGCAGCTACCATTGAGACTACTTTTTTAAACTTCTTCATTTTTATTCCAATTCATTTGTAAATTTTTCCTGACATTATAATCAAGTGATACTTAATATTCGCACTCTACACTAACAATAATTTATGTGGAAATTATGTGAGAAAAATGTACTTGTATATATCAATCGTGACTTAGTGAATAATATAGGTAACTAATTGTTAAAAAAGGCTAATTTTTCTTATCTTATATAAGTTTTTAGCATTTTTTAGATAAAATCCATGAAATTAAACGATAGAGGAAATTATAATGGCATTAAAAGTTTATTACGACAAAGATTGTAACATTGATTTAATCAAATCTAAAAAAGTAGCAATGATTGGTTTTGGATCACAAGGACACGCACACGCAGAGAACTTAAGAGATTCTGGTGTTGAAGTTGTTGTTGGTTTAAGAAAAAGTGGTTCATCTTGGGCTAAAGCTGAAGCAAAAGGTTTTGAAGTTAAAACTGTTGCTGATGCATCTGCTGCTGCTGACATCGTAATGATTTTATTACCAGATGAAAATCAAGCTGATATTTATGCAAATGAAATTGCTCCAAACTTAAAAGATGGTGCTACTATTGCATTTGGTCATGGTTTTAATATTCATTATGGAAGAATTGCACCTGCATCTAACATTAATGTAATGATGGTAGCTCCTAAAGCTCCAGGTCATACTGTAAGATCTGAGTTTGTTAAGGGTGCTGGTATTCCTGATTTAATTGCAATTCATGCTGACCCTGCTGGAAACACTAAAGAAGTTGCATTATCTTATGCTTCAGCTATTGGTGGTGGAAGAACTGCAATTATTGAAACTACATTTAAAGATGAAACTGAAACTGATTTATTTGGAGAGCAAGCTGTATTATGTGGTGGAGCTGTTTCTTTAGTTCAAGCTGGTTTTGAGACATTAACTGAAGCTGGTTATGCTCCTGAGTTAGCATACTTTGAGTGTTTACATGAGTTAAAATTAATTGTTGACTTAATGTTCGAAGGTGGAATCGCTGATATGAGATATTCAATTTCTAATACTGCTGAGTACGGAGATTATGTTTCTGGAAAAAGAGTTATCAATGCTGAATCTAAATTAGCTATGAAAGAAATCTTAAAAGAAATTCAAGATGGTAGATTTGCTAAAGACTTTATATTAGAAGGTCAATCAGGATACCCTAGAATGAATGCAGAACGTGCAAATGCAAAAGCTTCATTAATTGAGCAAACTGGTAATAATTTACGAGACATGATGCCTTGGATTTCTGCTGGTAAAATAGTAGATCAAGACAAAAACTAGTCAAAGAGATATCTAGATTGAAGTTGTAGTTATTCTACAACTTCTCTCACAGAGAGAAACATGCCTCAAAAAAGAAAATCAAAACGAACCCATAAATCAAAATCAAAAAAATTAAAAAAACTTAATACACAAAAAGTAAGCAATCTTATTTTATCTTTTTTAGTTATCACATTAATGATAACAATTGCCTCTTACTTTATTTTACCTACAAATACTCCAGAAGAAAAAAATACAAATATCGTATCTGAAATAGAAAAAAACTATATAGAATATAATAAAAAACAAAAAGTAATACTTGATAAATCAGAAGAAAAAATAGAAACACCAAAATCAAATACATTTAAAGATTACACCAAAGAATTTGAAAAAGACTATGCAAATGTTGAAGAAATAAAAAAAGACATTATAGAAATCATTCAAAGTAGTAAAAAAATAGAAAAAACAGTTGTAGAAAAAATTGAAGTTATAGAAAAAACCGTATCAAATCAAATAGAAAAAATTACTCAAGAAATTATACCCACAAAAGCAGTTATAAAAGCTCCCATTAATAACAAACCAAAACTTGCCATTATCATTGATGATGTTACTTTGCAATCACAAGTAAACAATATCCAAAACATCAATCATGATATTACCATGTCATTTATGCCACCTATTAAAACACATAAAAATTCTGCCAAAATAGCGCAAGCACTTGATTTTTACATGGTGCATTTTCCAATGCAAGCCAATAGTTTCAAGTTTGAAGAAACCAATACCTTACATGTGGGTGATTCCTATGAAAAGATAGAACAACGTGTCAAAGAAATAAGACAGTGGTATCCAAATGCACAATATACAAATAACCATACAGGTAGTAAATTTACTTCTGATGACCAGTCTATGGATTATTTATTTAAAGCTTTAACAAAATATAACTTTATTTTTTTAGATAGTAGAACTACCGCAAACACAAAAACAAAAAAGTATGCAAAGAAATATAAAGTACCTTATTTAGCGAGAAATATTTTCTTAGACAATAAACTCGAATATAACTACATTTTAAATCAACTAAAAAAGTCAATTAAAATTGCTAAAAAAAGTGGTTATGCCGTAGCCATTGGACACCCTCATAAAATCACCCTAAAAGTTCTTAAAGAAGCAGAGCCTTTATTTAAAGACTTAAATTTAGTTTATGTGGACAAACTTCCTAAATATAACCCTTAGATTATCTACCTTCACTACTCTCTCAACTAAATAAATTCTAGTGACTCTGTTTGTAACCAAACTATAATATCATTTATAAAAAAGATATTTATAATGATTAAAACTATTAATTTTCAGATCAAACAACTTGAAAATATGAAGACGTATCCGCATGAGCTTTTCTATTTAGGAAATTCTAGTTTACTGAGTCAAACAATGATTTCAATCGTAGGAACTAGGAGACCAAACTCCTACACAAAGAAATTCACTCACGAATTGGCACAAAAACTCTCCAATCAAAATATTGTAATAGTAAGTGGTGCAGCAATGGGTGTTGACTCACTGGCACACAATGGGGCAGGAGTTTCAAATACTATTGCAGTAGTTGCCAATGGATTGGATATCAGATATCCAGCAGTAAATAAAAATCTCATTTCACAAATAGAAAAAAATGGTTTGATGTTAAGCCAATTTCCACAAAGTGAGAAAGCGAGAGCATATACCTTTGTTCAAAGAAATGAAATCGTTGTAGCCCTTGGTGATATTTTAATCGTAACCCAAGCAGATAGAAACAGTGGTAGTTTAAGAAGTGTAGAGTTTGCACTTTCCATGGGTAAAAAAATCTATACTTTGCCCCATAGAATAAATGAGAGTCTAGGAACCCAAGATTTACTCAAAGAAGGTTTGGCTGAAGTTATTTATGATATTGATAGTTTTATTGAAAGTTTGGGATACTCATGTAATGAAAAAAATGAAGATGAACTTTTAGAGTTTTGTAAATCTTATCCTACTTATGATGAGGCCGTGTCCAAGTTTGGAGAGCGGATATTTGAGTATGAGTTGTTGGGCAAAATTAAGATTGGAAATGGTGTTATTAGTTTGTAATTCAATTCTCATGAAGGAAGTAGAATTATGTTTCTACTCCTTTAATTATTGAATATTAAGCAGCTCTTCTCAAAATAAGATATCCAATCACACCAGATAATACAGAAGCAATAATGATAGCTAATTTATCTGCATATTGATAAAGAGAAGCATCTGTAAAGGCCAAGGAGTCAACAAATAAACTCATGGTAAATCCAATACCAGTTAGAACTGAGAGTCCATATAACTGCATCATATTACTTCCACTTGGCAAGGTGGCATATCCAAACTTGATTGCCAAATAACAAAAGCCAAAAACACCCACTTGTTTTCCAATAAGTAGTCCAGCTATAATCCCCATAGGAACGCCACCAAACATTTGATCAACGGATATTTCACTTAAATTTATTCCCGCATTTACAAAAGCAAATAAAGGCAAGATTAAAAAAGCCACCCAATAATGAAGTCCGTGCTCAATATCTTTTGCCATGGAAAATTCATTGCCATTTTCATCGTGGGATATCATGGGAATACAAAATGCCAAAGCAACACCTGCTAGTGTTGCGTGGACACCTGATTTTAATACACTCACCCATAATATAATACCAACAACAATATATAATGATTGTTTGCTAACTTTAAAAATATTCATTAAAATCAAAGTACTTAAAGAAACAGCAGCTACAACAATAGAAGCTATGGATAAATTACTGGTATAAAACAGTGCAATAATTACAATAGCACCTAAATCGTCGATGATTGCCAAGGCCATTAAAAATATTTTTAATGAAGCAGGTACTCTATTTCCCAAAAGAGATAAAATACCCAAGGCAAAAGCAATATCAGTGGCTGTTGGAATTGCCCAACCTTTCATAGCAAATTCATCGTTATAATTAAAAAGAACATAGAAAAGTGCAGGAACTACCATACCTCCAACAGCTGCAATTAGAGGTAACACAACCTGTTCTCTTGAAGATAATTCCCCTTCAAGGATTTCTCTTTTAACTTCTAAACCAATTAACATAAAAAATATGGCCATTAACCCATCATTGATCCATAATAATAAAGGCTTGGCAATATGTAAATTTGCAAATTTAATTTCTACTGGGATATGTAAAAATTCATTGTAGTGAATAGATAACGGAGAATTCTCTAAAGTCAAAGCAATGAGAGTTACTATAATTAATATTATTCCTGCAGAGGATTCTTTTTTGATAAAGTCTTCAACAACTTTCATTTGTTTCCTTATATTTGTTTTTATTTATTGTACGTATTATATCTTCTTTTGGTCAGTTGTAAGTTAGTACATTAGACACTGCAAAATTTCTTCTTCTTTGCTCTTCTTAACACCAAATACCCAAGTATTCCAGAGATTAAGGAGCCAATTAATATGGACATCCTATCAGAATACATAAATAAATCAGTATTACTGTAGGCCAAAGTATTAATAAAAAAACTCATGGTAAATCCAATTCCTGTTAACAAAGAGACTCCATAAATTTGATCCCAGGTGGTACACTTAGGAAGCAAAGCAAACTTAAAATATACTGCAATATAAGTAAACAACATCACCCCTATTTGTTTACCAAAAAACAAACCACCCATGATACCAAGTGAGACAGGTTGAGAAAGACTTTCAAAGGACAAACCACTTAAATCAATTCCTGCATTCACAAATGCAAATATAGGTAAAATAAAATAAGCTACCCAAAAATGAAGGTTTTTTTGCAGTATTTTTGCAGGCGAAGTATGTTTGGAATGATCATTTTTTACATTTAAAGGAATGGTAAAAGCCAATATAATTCCTGCTAATGTAGCATGAACACCTGATTCAAGTACAGCAATCCACAATAATACACCAACCAAAAGATACGCAGTGATTTTTGTCACATTTAATTTGTTCATAAGAAGCAAAGTCAAAATAAATAGGAGAATAAAGCCCAGTGCCACAAAAGAAATATCACTGGTATAAAAAATAGCAATAATTAAAATTGCTCCAATATCATCAATGATTGCCAAGGCCATTAAAAATATTTTTAATGCCACAGGGACGCTCTTGCCCAATAGGGATAATACCCCCAAAGCAAAGGCAATATCTGTTGCAATTGGAATAGCCCAGCCTCTTAAAGCAAAGTCATCACCAATATTAAAAAATACAAATAGTAATGCAGGGAAAATCATGCCACCTAAAGCAGCAAATCCAGGAAGCGCTAAACGGGACCAGGTACTTAAGTGCCCAATAATAACTTCTCTTTTAATTTCTAAACCAATCAAAAGAAAAAATATTGTCATCAATCCGTCATTAATCCATAACATAAAAGGTTTTTTGATATGTAAAAACTCACCAAATTGGAATTCTACGCTTAAATATAATATCTCATTGTAAAAGGAAGATAAAGGAGAGTTTTTGATGATTATAGCCAGCAGTGTTACAAAAACAAGAATAACGCCTGATGATGATTCTTTTCTTATAAAATCCCTAACTAATATTTTCATGTATATTCCTTAGAATACAATCATTATAACACTTTGGGGAAATGAATATTATTTACAAATGAGTTTAGATACAATAATTAAGGAAAGTATGTATACGTAGTAATTTTGAGAAAATAAAATGCCAATTATGAGACATTTTACTTTCAAAAAGAATGAAGATTAGGTACTTATTCCAAAAGAATAATAATTTATATTATCTTCCAGCAATTTTATTTTCTAAGTTGATAAGTGATGTCTCCTGCACCTACCCCTATAATAATTCCTTTATTATAAGTTTTAACAACTTTCCCATCTTTAAGTACTTCAAGAGAATTCTCTTTTCCGATTACTTGATCTGCAAAAATTGGCTCATAGTTCGCAAACTCTTTTTCGAAGTTGATGTCCATTTTTTCTTCACCCGCAGCAAATACAGGCAATATAATCAGTTCATCACAACCTTTAAAACATAATTTGTATTCTTCTAAATTATCTAGTGTTCTACTGTATTTATGAGGTTGCCAGATAACAACTTTTTTATCTAAGTCTTTTAAGTTACTATATAAAGACACAGATTTAATGGTTGCTGTGATTTCTGTTGGATGATGTGCATAATCATCTATTAATACAAAGTTTTTCTTATTATGTAAAATATCAAATCTTTTTTTAATCCCAACATATTTTTTTAAGTTGAGTCTTATTTCATCCAATCCAATTTCATGAACTGCAGCTAGAATTGCTAAAGAAGCATCAATAGCAATGTGATGACCAAAGCCCCAAACTTCAAAATCACCCAAATCTTTTAAATTAAATTTAGTATAGGGTTCTCCATCTTTTAGAGTAAAAGAAAGATTTTGAATATCCCTGCTTGGATAGAGTTTAATTGCATCCATATCAAGTGTTGACATAAATTTATCTTCAGCGTTAATCACTCGAAGTGTTGCCATTTTTAAAAATGATTCATAGGCATGATGAAAACGAACCATATCATAACCATAGTAACCCATGTGTTCAGGTTCAGCGGTTGTAACTATTGCACAATAAGGATTTGATAATAAAAAACTACCATCACTTTCATCAGCTTCAAAAACAACTCTATTTTCTTCTGTACCTATGGCATTCACATTTTTAACATATCTGAAATTTGAACCAAACTCTTTTGAGATAGCACCAACTAAAGTTGTACTTTGTAAAATGGAAGCCAAAATCGCTGTAGTTGTACTTTTACCATGTGCTCCACAAACAGAATAAACTTTTTTATTCCCAAGCACTATTGGCAAAGATTCTTTTCTAGCAACTGTTTTAATACCTTTTTTAGCAGCCTCTATGATCTCCACATTATTATGTTTAACTGCAGCAGAGTGAATGATAATATTTTGATCAGTGATACTTGATTTATCATGTGGAATAGTTACTTTTATTCCTTCATCTTCTAAGGTTTTGGTTAAAGGAGACTCTTGCATATCAGACCCACTGACTTCATGACCATCATACTTTAAAAAACGAGCCAAGGCAGATAATCCAATTCCACCAATACCAATAAAATGTATTTTCATAAAACTACCACCTAGTTCATTAAATGTTTTAGATTCTCATATTCAACATCTAAAACATCTTTGTTTTCTTTTAAAAATTTTTCCACATCAATTTTATAATTGACGATGAAATATCCATATTTTTCATTGTCATTTGAAGCATCATTATCCACATATTTATCATAAAAATCATCAAGATTGATTTGTTTTGAACACATTACTAAATGCATATTTAAAGCAAGCATTAGTTTTTCATCATCAACAATTTGAGTTAGAATAAACAATAACTCTTTTGCTCCATCGTAACTCTCATAACTCCATTTTTCAATTGAGTGTTCATAAAAAGATCGGATATAAAATAATTCATCCCCTTCAAGGGTTAGTTTTTTATTCTCACCAACTAAAACTTCAATTTTTTCAAAGGCTACTTTTAAAATATTTTCATATAAATCGTTAATTTTATCTTCTTGTAAATCCAAAATTAAATATGAATCCAAAACCTCATACATAGCTGAGATATTTTTTAATTCAATGGCATCTTTTCTTGTTTGTTCCAAATATTTTAAAAAGTCAGGATTGGTTCTGGCTTCTTGTAACTCTTTTTTATCCATTCATAAATTCCTTTAATCGTAACAATACTTCTTTAGTTTTTTTCGCATTTTCAACCAAGGCTATTCGTATATAACCTTTTCCAGCACCATTTCTTCCTAAATAACTTCCAGGAAGTACTTTGATGTGCTGTTCTTCATAAAGTTTTTGAGTAAACTTTAGTTCGTCTTCAACTTTAAGCCAAAGATAAAAGGTGGCTTCGGGGATTTCTGTACCTAGAATTTCATGCGCAAGTTCAAAATTTTCTTTATATATATCTCTAAATACTTGAACATGTTCTTGATTATTCCATGCAGCACTAGCTGCTTTTTGTAAAGGAAGAGGAGAAGCACATCCCACATAAGTTCTGTATTGTAAATAGTCTTTTAATATAGTACTATCTCCAGCAATAAACCCACTTCGTAATCCTGGAGCTGAACTTCTTTTTGAAACAGAGTTTAAAACCAATACATTTTTAAATGAACTGTTTCCAGCTTTAATTGATGCTTCTAACAATGAAGGTGGTTTTTTATTTTCATCAAAATAAATTTCAGAATAACACTCATCATTAATTAAAACAAAATCATATTTTAAAGCTTTTTCAACCCATTCACATAATTCTTCAACTGTAGTTGAGGCAGATGTAGGGTTGTTTGGAAAATTTAAAATAACAATATCACTTCGTTTTAATTCTTCTTCACTTAAACTTGGTGTAAAACCATTTTCTTTGTTTAAATCCATATGAATAATATGTGCCCTACTTGCTATTGAAGCCCCTTCATATATTTGATAAAAAGGATTTGGAAAAGCCATGGTTGGATCTGTTTTATCAAACAACCAAAACTGAGGAAAATTAAATAAAACTTCTCTTGTACCAAAAGTAGGAATAATTTCATTTTTTTCTAATTGAACACTAAATCTTGTCTGCACAAAATTAATCATGGCATCTTTTAAATAAACCTCACCACCCGTTTTTGGGTACTTCTTAAATAAGTCTGTGCTATTTTTTAAAGTATCTTGTATAAAATCAGGTGTTTCAAATTGTGGTTCACCAATAGTTAAAGCACTTAACTCAAAATTTTTATTGGGAGTGATATCCTTTAATAGTTCATTTAATCTCTCAAAGGGATACTGTTCGAAATTCATTATTGTCCTTATTTTTTATTGCCGTTTGTTTCAACAATTGGAATCAAAAGTTGATTAAACGAATTCATATCAAAAGATAGTAAGTCTGAGTCTGTATACAAGAAATTAAAAAAATACCGTTTCTCAAACATGGCTTTTTTAAGCGGCAATATGTGTAAGATATTTTCTTGCTGCTTAAATTTTCTTATTGGATTTTTTTCCTTGGATTCGATTTCAAGTCGTTGGTTGAATATTTTAGCCAAATTTTCAAAATGATCTAAGATACCCATTCTTTTTTCATCTCCAATAGGATCCATATTAAATATTTTGGTTTTGGTTTTTAACTGACTTGATACATCAAAAATAATAGGAGAAATTTGTTCATAACTTCTGGTGTCATTGAGTAATACAAAGGTCTCTTTTGTAGTACTTACTTCATTATGTCCTACTTTAAAAATAGGAATTTTCAAGTTTAAAAGTTCTGCCATTGCATCTTTAAATTTGAGTAACTCATAAGATAATACAATGACTCCAATATCATAACGTTTGGCGTCATTTTGTAAAATCTTTTTAAAACCCAAATCTTTATAATCAATCTCTAGTTCCACATTAGAAATTCCGTTGAATTCTTTTTTGATATAAGCCATAGATTCCACATTTGTGGGTCTAGTTACTTTTACAATTAGATTTCTAATTTTTAGTTTTTTATTTAACTGTTTTGCTTCTTCAATTGCTTTTTGGAAGGCATATTTACTCATAGCAAAAAGATCTAAATATAGATAAATATTGTGTCCAAAAGGCATTGGGAATTGCCCTTGAGTTTTCCCAATCGCATTATATACTTGCATTAAGACTTCAGGTTTTCCAATAATTAATATTAAATCATTGGGTTTTAAAATCAAAGAAGGTTTTACATTAATTAATAATTCATTTCTATAAACACCAAAAATTTTCCATTCTCGTTGTTCTATGGAACCTATATATCGATAGGCATAAGAGCTACCAAAAGGAATTCTCACCTCCATAATTTCACCCTGTCGTAAACCAATATTTTGGGCTACTACGGGAATATTTGGAAGTCGTTCAACCATACCGTTTGCTAAGACATCAATACCTTTGTAAACAGAAACATAGGAGTCTTCAAGCTCTAGCCCCCAATAATCAAGCACATTTATTTGCATAATTCTTTTTTTGGTTCTTATGTTTTTAACAACATTAATCATCTCATCTTTACTGTTCAGCGCAATAATAGCTTCAGTATGAATATTTTTATCAAGCACCATTTCAAGTTTAGATAAAGAGGTCGGATCAAATTTGTAAAAAGTAAAGTTTGCTGGCTTTTTTTCTGATAAGATTACGTCATGCATATATATAACATCATAGGCATTATCAATTGTATTTGCGTCAATAATTCTCTTAAGAAGTGTTTTTGCAACTACACCATCAAGTATAATTAGTATTTTTTTCATAAAGGATATTATACCCAATCAAAATTAGAAAGTAATGAAGTGTTTGAGATTCGTTTTTATGGACTTCTGCCTTAGATATTTGTAAGTAAATAAGCTCTTAACAATAAGTTGATAAAGTAAAATCTGTCATATTTATGTAAAAAATAGAAGGAAGTCAATTTTGGAAAATCAATGTCAATGTAAATGGTCCATGAAATCACAAATAGAATCAGATTATCACAATAGGGAATGGGGAATCCCAGTTTCAAGTGATGATATCCATTTTGAGTTTATCACTCTTGAAGGTGCCCAAGCAGGTCTTAGTTGGCACACAATTTTAAGTAAACGCCTTACTTATCAAAAGGCTTTTAAAAACTTTGATATCAAAGAAGTTGCAAAGTTTACACAAGATAATGTGGAGGAACTTTTACAAAACAAAGGCATAGTTAGACATAAACAAAAAATAAACTCAACAATAAACAATGCTCAATGTTTTTTAAATATTCAAGAAGAATTTGGTTCATTTAACAAATATATTTGGAGTTTTGTTGATTTTGAACCTATTAATAATAACTGGGAAGATGAAGCACAAGTACCCTCATCAACGGGCTTATCAGATACCATCAGCAAAGATTTAAAAAAAAGAGGTTTTAAGTTTGTAGGAAGTACAACCATTTATGCCTATATGCAAGCCAGTGGTTTGGTGAACGACCATGTGACATCTTGTTTCAGGCATCAAGATAGCCTTGATGCCCAAAAAGATTTCAAAAAGAATATTAAAAAATAGATATTCTTTTTAAATCATTCTTTTTTAAATTTAACTTCTGCCATTAAAGTGGCACATATAATTAAAGCAGCACCAATTAATTGTATATGGGTGAGTATTTCGTTGATGGCAACATAACTATATAAAGCCGCACTAACTGGCTCCATTGTAAATATAATCGCTGTTTTTGTGGGTGTGGTATATTGTTGCATATATGTTTGAATTAAAAAAGCATAAAAAGTTGCGAATATGGATGTAACGATAACCGCTTTTAGAAACGTTGCATCCATAGGTATATCAAAAGTCACTTCTTCAATTCCCAGTGAAAAGAACATAGACAAAACTGTAACAGTTAAAAATTGGAAAAATACCAATAGAAAAACATCTTTGCTTTTTGCGTATTTATCCGTAAACAATATATGCAAAGCAAACATCAAGGCACACACTATTGTAAGTGATTCACCAAAACCAAGACTTAACGTTCCACTCATCGTTAAAAGATACAGACCAATTACAGCAATAAATGACCCCACAAAAACCATTTTTCGAACATAATCACGAAAAAGTAAAAAAGAAATAAAAGGCACAAAAATAACATTAAGTCCAGTAATAAAGGCCACGATTGAACTTTTAGTATGTTCTAGTGCAAAAGTTTGCGTTGAAAAACCAGAGAAAAGTAAGATCCCTAAAAATATACCCGCAAATACAGTACTTTTATCAATATGTTTAAACTTTTTATAACAAACAAATGCTATTAAAACAGTGGCTATTAAAAACCTATAAAATAAAAAGGAAAATACAGGCACGCTTTTTATGGCATCTTGAACCATCAAAAAAGTAACACCCCAAGCAATTGCCACAGATAATAGTAATAAGTCAGCTCTATATTCTAATAATTTCTTTTTAATCAATAATTGTCCTTTAAAAAAAGAATAGTATCGAAAAATGTCACAAATTAATGTTAATTTAAAACTTATTGCAATAAAATGGATTCTTAAAATAACAAAGTAGTAACAAAAAAGTAACTAAAGAGAA
>MAAG01000072.1:7222-7822 GCA_002163065.1 Arcobacter sp. 31_11_sub10_T18 | reverse complement strand
ATGATCAATATGACAAGCATCGATAAATATTACGATGATTTTCATGTATTAAAAAATATAAACTTCAATGTAAAGTGTGGAGAAATAGTAGTGGTTTGTGGACCATCAGGTTCTGGAAAATCTACACTAATCAGATGTATCAATGGATTAGAAGATATTGATGATGGAACTATCACTGTTGATAATGTAGATATCCATGAAAATAAAAAAAGTATGCAAACTATTAGAGAAGATGTGGGAATGGTATTTCAACATTTTAATTTGTTTCCACATTTAACTATTTTAGAGAATATTACCATCGCTCAAACTTTGGTTAAAAAAATCTCAAAAGCTGATGCAGCAATTATTGCCCTAGATTTACTTAAAAAAGTAAAACTAGAAGAAAAAGCAAATTCATACCCAGGTGATTTATCTGGTGGGCAAAAACAAAGAGTTGCCATTGCACGATCTTTAGCAATGAAACCAAAAGTACTTTTATTTGATGAGCCAACTTCAGCATTAGATCCAGAAACCATTGGAGATGTACTCTCTGTTATGAAAGACCTAGCAAGTGAGAATTATACCATTGTATGTGTAACTCATGAAATGGGATTTGCAAAA
>MAAG01000072.1:0-7207 GCA_002163065.1 Arcobacter sp. 31_11_sub10_T18 | reverse complement strand
AATGGGATTTGCAAAAGAAGTGGGTGATCGAATTGTATTTATGGATGAAGGTGTGATTGTAGAAGAAAACACTCCAGAAGACTTTTTCAACAATCCAAAAAGCTCTAGAGCAAAAGATTTTTTAAGTGAAATACTAGCGCATTAAATTAGTGTAAATCCAATACAAGGGGAAACAATCGGTAGGGAAAATGTTGATTATTAAATGTTGATTTAATAATTTTGAAAATTAAAACTTGAACCAAATATTTGGTTTATTTAAAAGGAGAATAAATGAGAAAATTAATTTTAGTAGCATGTATGTTCGTAGTATCAAGTATCACAGCAGCAGATTTAGATTTATGGAAAAACTCTAGTTTAAACAAAATTGTTCAAAGAGGCGAATTAAGAATTGGTTTGGATCCTGGATATATGCCTTTTGAGATGAAGGATAAAAAAGGTAGATTAATCGGTTACGATATTGATATGGCTAAAAAAATGGCAAAAGAAATGGGTGTAAAAGTTAAATTTGTTTCAACAGCATGGGATGGTATTATTGCAGGACTAGTTACTGAGAAATACGATATTATCATGTCAGGAATGACCATCACTCAACAAAGAAACAATAAGGTTAACTTTGCAAATCCATATATTGTTGTTGGTCAAACAATGTTAATGAAAAAAAGTTTAAGTTCAAAAGTAAAAAGTGCTGCTGATTTAGATAAAAAAGAGTATACCATTGTTACTAAACTAGGCGTTACTGGTGAAATTGCTGCAAGAAAATTCTTTAAAAATGCAAAAATCTTAACCTTTGAAACTGAAGCTGATGCAGCATCTGAAGTTCTTAATGGAAAAGCTGATGCGATGGTTTATGATCAACCGTACAATGTATTGTTTATGAGCGATAAAGGTACAGGGAAGCTTGTGCATTTAGACCAGCCTTTAACTTATGAACCTCTTGGGTGGGCTATTAGAAAAGGTGATCCTGATTTTCTTAACTGGTTAAATAACTTTTTGAGACAAATGAAAGAAGATAAAGTTGTAAACTTTCATGCTAACTTATATAACAAATGGTTGGTTGATACAAAATGGTTAAAAAGAGTTCAATAGATTATGAGTAAAAGAAATCAATCTCTAGCCCAAAATAAAAATTTTGGTCATTTAATCGCGTTTGTTTTTTATATTGGCTTGGGATATTCTCTTTTCATTGCCGCTTCCAACATGAACTATGTTTGGAAGTGGAGCTCAATTCCAAATTATTTTTCTTATGAAGAAGTGACAAATATTGAAGCTCCTTATGATGGGAAGTTTGTCTTAGAAGATGGAAAATATTTTGTAATTGACGAAGATAATAGAAAAGAAGAATTACTTATTGATGACAATTACACACTTGATTATAAAGCGGGTGAGGATGTTTATGAAGGTGATTATATAGCAAGTAAAAGTGAAACCAAAGCAGGTCCTGTCTTAAATGGTCTTTGGGTAACTCTAAAAATATCATTTTTCGCTGCAATTCTTACTTTTTTAATTGGAATTCCTTTGGCATTTATGCGGCTCTCTTCGTATCAGTTTTTAAAAGATATTGCAGGTGTTTATATTGCAGTTATCAGGGGAACACCTTTATTAGTTCAAATATTTCTATTTTATTTTATCGTAGCAAATATATTTGAATTGGAAAGATTTACTGCAGGTGTTTTATCTCTTGGAATATTTTTTGGAGCTTATACTGCTGAAGTATTAAGAGGTGCTATTCAATCTATTGATAGGGGACAACTTGAAGCATCAAATAGTTTGGGAATTTCATACTTTCAAGCTATGAGACATATTATTCTTCCTCAAGCTTTTAAAAGAGCACTACCTACACTGGTTGGAGAAATGATTGCGCTTGTTAAAGATTCCTCTTTGGTTTCTGTTATTGCTATTACAGACTTAACAAAAGTTGGACGAGAAATTGTTGCCAATACCTTCTCTCCATTTGAAACGTGGATTGTTATTGCCCTTGTTTATTTAAGTATTACGTTTACAATGTCTTATATTGGACATAGACTTGAAAAAAGAATGGCAGAAAAAGGTGGCTTAAGTTAGTCAGTAAATACATAGGTGAATTAGGGCGTAGAAGTTCTTCTTCTAACCTATGTATGTTTATCCCTGATAAAAAGCAGAGAATAAAAGTACATCAAGATTAGATTTATTATCTTTATCTTTAGTAATCAAATCAGACATAATCTTTCCAATAGCAGGTGCAAAGGTAATTCCCAACCATCCAAGACCAGTAGCATGTATTAAGTTTGTGTAGTTTTCATCATATCCTATAATTGGCATATCATCAGGAGTTAGGGGTCTAAACCCTGTCCATTCAACAATATTCTCTTTCTCAAAACTATGGGTATATAAAGCTAAGTTTTCATAAATACTATCTATTTGTTTTTTTACTATATTGGGATTTGCTGAGCCAAGTTCTAATTTTGATGTCATTCTTACGGTGTTTTTTCTAGGGGTCATGGCTACAAATAGATCTGCAAAAAGGGTAGATGTTTTTGGTTTGAGTTCTTCTTTCATTTCAAAAGTAATACTATAACCTTTTGCTGGAGTCATTAAGAAGTTGTTTTTGACTTGTCTTGATAAAGAATCATCTGCACCCGTTGATAGTATAAAAGTATCTGCTTCATAAGTCATTTTTTGAGTATGTATTTTGGTGATTTTATTTTGTTTATATTCTAGTCTTTGCACTTCTTCATCAAGTAGCATTTCAATACCCTTGTTTAAAAGATAAGTTTTTAACTCATTCATTAATAAAGCGGGATCGAGATGTCCATTTTCTTTTAGTAATATTGAACCAATGATTTTATCATTGACTAGGGGCATATACTCTTTGGTTTTTTGTTTTGTGAATACTTCGTATTTGGTATTATCTCTACATAATCTAACTTTTTTATCAAAACTTTTTTGTTCAGTGTAAATCATTAACAAACCATCTTGACAGAAGTGAAAATCCATTTTGTCATCTTGTGTCATGGAAGAATACATATCCAAACTAATCCGTCCGTAACGCTCAAATAATATGAGTGTTTTTTTGAGTCTTGCTTTATTTGAACTTATGGCAAAGTTCCATAACCACTTGTAAAGATTTAAGTCTAAAGTAGGGTGGAAGTTAACAGGAGATTCACCTTTTAACATCAATTTTAATGTGTCAAGTAATACACCTGGATTACTTAAGGGGTTTTTCCCAAAAGCTGAAAGCATACCTGCATTTCCAAAAGAGGTACCATTTGTTATGTCACCTTTATCAATAATTGTAACGGATCTACCACTTCTACATAAACTGTAAGCGCTCATGAGGCCAATGATTCCACCACCAACTATAATAATATCTTTTTTCATGTAGTTCTCCAAATAAATTTTATTATCCTATCCCACATTTATTAAATAGAAGTTTAATTTTATATAATTAAGTTATTTTGCTTTTCTTCTAGCCAACATTTTCTGTATTGATTCTTTAGAACTTATCAGTGAACCCAGAATAATTAGAAAACATGCCATGGCAATAGTTTGGTTCATCACAGCCAGCGAAAAAACAATCAAAATAAAAGTAGATAATAAAGGTGTAAAATAAGCTAAAGATCCCAATACCTTAATATCTCCATTTTTCATTCCATAATCCCAAACATAAAAAGCTCCCCCTACAGGACCAAGGCCTAATACAATGATAGAAATGATTTGGGTGAAATCCGGAATTACAGTTGTTTCAAATAATAAATGACAAATAAAAGCTAGTATCGCGGTAGCTATACAAAAACCTGTGACACTATAGGTTGGAATATGGGATAGTTTCCTAGAAATTACAGAGTAACTTGACCAAATAAGCGCAGCAATAACTGCGTACATATATCCTGAAAGATATTCACTTTTAAATTCTAAACTTCCATTTTTACTCACCAGTAAAAAAGCACCCAAGAGACCAAATAAAGACCCTACTATATGAAACCATTTTAACTTTTCATTGGGTAGAAAAGCTGAAAATAAAACAATCAATAAAGGCCAAAGGTAATTAATTAAGTTTGCTTCAACTGCAGGCGCACTTTTAAGAGCAAAAAAGTAAAAAAAGTGATAACCAAAAAGTCCCAATATACCAATAATCCATGATGACAGGGGAACTTTAAAAAGTTTTTTGATGGAATGTTTTTGTTTTTTCAACATAAACAGCCCTAAGAAAGAGGCAATGAAAAAAGACAATGATACCAATTGAAAAGGAGGAATATCTCCCGTTAATACGGTTAATGCTCCCAATGTTGACCACAATAAGATGGCTAAAATGCCAAATAAATTTCCTTGTTTAATCTCTTCCATAATAACCTCTAAATCTTCTTGAAATTTTGTTCAAAATTATAACCAAAGAATAGAGTTTTTTGATTAAAAATACTGGGATTACATATGAATATAGAATAGCTTATTCTAAAGATGAATTTATAAGTAGGTATTAGCTAGAATTTTCTTTAATATTATAATAAGAGGTATTGATTTTGAATGAACTAACAATAACAGCGAAAGAATTTTTTACAAAATATAGAAGTACTTTTGATAAGGGTAATATGAAAGAGTTTAGTACTTTTTTTAATGAACCTTTTATGAGCGTACGTGCAGATGGCAAAATTCAGAGTTTATCTTGCAATAAAGATGCCGAACTATTTTTTCCTCTAGTGATTGATATGTGGAAGAAAGAAGGCTACAACAGTTTTACAATGAGTGATTTTGAAGTAGTTAAGTTGGGTTCTACAAGTATGTTAGTGACTTTTACATGGGAAATGTTAGATAATAATGCAGATTTAATTCGACAATGGAGACAATCTTATAATTTGGTAAAAAATTATGATGAATGGAAAGTGATATTATCAACTTTCCACCGTTAAAAATATGCTGAGTTTATAATTTACTTACTTTTGTATTTTTTTAGGGTACTCATAAGATATTAGCTTTGCATTGTCTTTATTCACATCCATCCAAGAATTACAAGAAAATTCTATTTCTAAAACAGCGCAAGTTGAAAAGTTTTCTTTTGATCCACATAACATATATGCTAAAGTACTCACGCCTGGATTATGTCCCACTAGAAACACAGTATCATTAGAATCATGAATGTATTGTATAACTTCTTGTAGGGCTGTTACGTAAGCATCATAGATGTATTGGTTGGGAGTGATTACTTTTTCATACTGTATTTCTTTAGCAATGAGTTGAGCTGTTGTGATAGCTCTTAGAGCAGGTGATGAGATAATAAGATCAGGTTGAATTTTTTTATTAAAAAGAAATTTGCCCATCATAGGTGCATCTCTTAAACCTCTTTTGTTTAAAGGTCTGTCATAGTCATCTAGAGACTCATCATTCCAATCTGATTTGGCATGTCTAATTATATATAGTTTTTTCATTAGTTAACTCCGTATTATTACATGTAAGTATAGTGAAATACATGTATGTATATGATTTAATTTTAGAAGGGTATGAATAAAGTTTGAAATATGTGATTTAAATAAAATTGAAGTAAAAAAAAGCGGGTAAACCCGCTTAAGTGTGTTTCGTACTTAACCAAAGGGAAACACGATGGAAGTATACTATTTTATTCTTTAAACTAAATTATGCCAGCTCATTTAAAGTGGCAATATTAGCAGCAAGTTTATTATGTACTTCTAAATATTCTAATTCAGGTTTAGAATCAGCTACTACTCCAGCACCTGCTTGAAAGACAACCGTATCATCTGTTAAGTAGGTGGTTCGAATAGTAATAGCACTGTCCATATTCCCATCAAATCCAAAATAACCAATACTACCACTGTAAAAACTTCGCTTAATTCCTTCGAATTGCGCAATTAATTCCATAGCTCTAATTTTTGGAGCACCTGTCATGGTTCCAGCTGTAAAAGTAGCAGCAAAGAGATCAAACATATCATACTTGTCATCAATGACTGCTTCTACATCTGATACGATGTGCATTACGTGAGAGTATCTCTCAATTCTCATTAAATCAGTGACTTCAACAGTTCCCGCACGTGCTACTCTACCCACATCATTACGACCTAAATCTATTAACATGATATGTTCGGCTCTTTCTTTTGGATCATTAATAAGTTCATGTTCCATTTCAAGATCTTTATCTAAAGTTGATCCTCTTTTTCTAGTCCCTGCTATTGGACGTAATAAAATATGCCCATCTGTTAATTTAACCATCACTTCAGGACTACTTCCTGCAATGGAATAGTCTTCATATTGAAGTAAAAATAAATAAGGACTTGGATTTTTACTTCTTAATGCTCTATAAAAACTCAAATGATCTACCGTTGCTTTTTGAGTAAATCTATTGGCCATAAGAATTTGAAAAACATCACCACTTTTAATCATCTCTTTTGATTTGTTAACCATATCAAAAAACTTATCTTTTGAAAAAGAAAAACTACCCTCATTATGGATAGTGGCTTTTTGTAAAGGTAAGTGATCGTAAGGTTTATTTAAATCTTCTTCTATTAAGTCTAACTTTGAAGCAAACGACTCCAAAGATGTGACCATGATTAATTTTGAAGTTTTGTGCGAAAATCCAAGGATTAGTTTGGGTCTGATTAAATCTAAATCGGCTATTTTTAATTCATCTTTTAAGTTGGCCATACTTGCTTTTAATCTGGGTTCAAATTCTTGACCCATATCGTAACCAATATTTCCAATAAACCCATCTACCAAACCAATACCAAGTTTTGAGGACTGTTCTTTAAAAAACTCTTTATCAAAGCTTGAATAATATTCTCGTAAGTAATTTAAAGGATTGTTATCAATCTCTTTTATTTCACCTACTTCATTTTTAAAATAACTTACACCATCTTTATGCCAAATTCGCTCACGTGCACCCACTATAATATAACTGTAGTTTCCATCACTAGAATTGATGGTACTTTCAAATAAAAATGTGATTTCATCACTAAAGAGTTTCTTGATTTTTGCATAAATAGACACAGGTGTAAATTGGTCTAAAAATAAAGTTTTCGAATATATATTCATTATGTGCCTTGATTATAGTTTTTTGATAAATGCACTTTTTAAACCAATTTTTGATTTAATACTTGGCATATTTTTTGTGGCAGCCGCACGATTTGGATAAGGCCCAACCAATACTTTTGTATATTTAATATTTTTTATAGTTTCATTATGTAAAGTATAAGTGTAACCCGCTTTTTTGACTGTATTTAAATAC